>DAOQGS010000917.1:0-1004 GCA_035338675.1 Cellvibrionaceae bacterium | reverse complement strand
CGTATGGTGGTGGCCAAGGTGCGGGCCAAGGGATTCAAAGTGGTAAACGCGGATATGACCATCATCGCCCAGGTACCAAAAATGGCGCCCTATATTCCCCGCATGCTGCCTTTGATTGCCGAGGATTTAGCGGTGGCGATGGATGCGGTAAATGTAAAAGCCACCACCACAGAACAACTGGGTTTTACCGGCCGCAAGGAGGGTATCGCCTGTTTGGCGAGTGTATTAGTTGCGCAGATTTAAACGCTTTCCTCAACTGCGACGATGCACTAACAATTTTAATAACAATAGGGCCTTCTGCCCATGTGTAGGCCCCAGCAGGCTAAAAATTATCTGCCTTATTCTGACCTGTTTATGCACTTAAACCTAACAACCTGCTGCCCGGTCGGAACGGCGCCACATCGAATTTTCATCATTTAAGCGAACCAACTATGTTAGATATGTTTACCGGACTGAGTTTTTTAATGGGCAGCGCGCTGTTTTTAGCTCTGGCGTTTGTGCTGGCCTATGAATTTATTAATGGCTTTCACGATACCGCCAATGCGGTGGCTACGGTGATTTACACCAAAGCTATGTCGCCCCATTTGGCGGTGGTGGCCTCTGGGGTATTTAATTTTTTAGGCGTGATCTTAGGCGGCCTGGGGGTGGCCTACGCCATTGTGCATTTATTGCCGGTGGATATGCTGCTGAATATCACCTCGGTGCACGGCATGGTATTGGTATTTTCCCTGCTGGCGGCGGCGATAATTTGGAATTTAGGCACCTGGTATTTTGGTATTCCCGCCTCCAGCTCCCACACCTTAATTGGCTCTTTATTAGGGGTGTGTTTGGCCAATGCGCTGCTGGCGGATATTCCCATCAGCGAGGGCGTAAATACTAAAAAAGCCTTGGATATAATCTTGTCATTATTGATTTCGCCCCTGGTGGGGTTTGGCATCGCCGCCATTCTTTTACTGCTACTTAAAAAAGTCTTTAACGGGCCAAAAATTCACAAAACTCCCCAG
>DAOQGS010000916.1:0-1006 GCA_035338675.1 Cellvibrionaceae bacterium | reverse complement strand
ACCAGGTGATCACACCGCTTGAGGTGAGCCTGCCGGAAACCATCAACGACGATTTAGAGCGTTATGAGGGCATGCTGGTGACCCTGCTCGGCCCCTTAACCGCCTCACAAAATTATTTCCAGGGCCGCTATGGCCAGGTGACCCTAGCGGCGAATGGCCGCATGGAGGTGCCCACCAATAAATTCCGCCCCAATACGGCCGGGGCCATCAACCTGGCCTATGCCAACCTGCGCAGCCGCATTATTCTCGACGATGGCACCAGCACCCAAAACCCCAACCCCACGCCCTACATCGGCCAGGACAATACCCTGCGGGCGGGGGATACAGTGTCTGCAGTCACCGGCGTCATCGACTATGGCCTGGCCACCAGCGACAACACCGGCTTTGGCGATTACAAAATTCACCCCACCCAAGCGGTCAGCTTCACCCGCGCCAACCCCCGCACCCTCGCCCCGGATCTGGTGCCTGGCAACATCAAGGTGGCCAGTTTCAACGTGCTGAATTTTTTCACCACCTTCGCCGATGGCACCACCGCCTTCGGCCAGAGCGGCCAGGGCTGTTCTTTAGGCGGCAATGTGGCCGCCAGCAATTGCCGGGGTGCCAACAATGCCGCTGAATTTACTCGCCAGCGCAGCAAAATAATCGCCGCCATTACCGCTATTAATGCCGATGTGGTGGGCCTGATGGAGATACAAAACAACGGCAACACAGCGGTGCAATACCTGGTGGATGGCCTTAACGCCAGCCTCGGCGCAGGCTCCTATGCGGCCCTTGGCCTGCCCAGCGGCGGCACAGGGGATGACGCCATCCGCGTAGCCATGATCTATAAACCCGCCGCCCTAAGCCTGGTCGGCAGCCCCTTAAGCGATACCGACCCCATCAACAACCGCCCAACCCTGTTGCAAACCTTCGCCGCCCCCAACGGCCAGCAGTTTAGCTTGGTGGTGAACCACTTTAAGTCCAAGGGCAGCTGCCCAGCGGCGGGCACCGACCCTGCCAACGAAGA
>DAOQGS010000915.1:0-1008 GCA_035338675.1 Cellvibrionaceae bacterium | reverse complement strand
ACGTTTTTTCCTTCTGTAAAATAGGCCCGAAACAGGCGCTCTTCCGCCGCGCTCCAATTCCCCGGTACTATCCCCCCGGGACCATCACCCCCCGGTAGTATTCATAAACCGCACAATCTGCGGCTGCTCCGCCTGATTAAAGTGATGCTGCTCCGGCTTGATGGCCATGGCGGCGGCTATTTGGGCGGTTAATTCCTCCGGGGCCTCCCGCAGCACCGCGCGCAGGTCAACACTGTGTTCATTGCCCAAACACAACAGCAGGCGCCCTTCCGCTGTTACGCGCACCCGGTTGCAGGTGCCGCAAAAGTTGGCGCTGTGGGGGGAGATAAAGCCTATTTGGCTGCGGTAACCGGGCACCTGCCAATAGGCGGCAGGCCCGCCGCTGCTGTAGTGGCTGGGCAACAGGCTGTAGCGGCTGTTGATCAGCTCGCGCAGCTCAGTGCTGGCCACAAATTCTTCCTGGCGCACATGGGCCACAGCCCCCAGGGGCATCTCTTCGATAAAACTAATATCCAGCCCCCGCGCCAGGGCAAACTCCACCAAGGGCACCACATCCTGCAGGTTGTGGGAGCGCAGAATCACGCTGTTGAGCTTGATGCGGCTGAAGCCTGCCGCCTGGGCCGCTTCAATACCCTTTAATACCTGCGCCAGCTCGCCGGTGCGGGTGAGGGTTTTAAAGCGCGCTGGATTGAGGGAATCTAAGGAGATGTTCACATGGGTCAGGCCTGCATCTTTAAGCGGCTGGGCCAGCAGGCTTAGGCGCGAGGCGTTGGTGGTAAGGGCCAGAGTGCTAAGGCCCGGCAGACGCGCCAGTTCCTGCACCAGCCAAACCAGGTTATTGCGCACCAAAGGCTCGCCGCCGGTTAAGCGAATTTTATTCACCCCCAAGGCCACAAAGGCCACCCCCACCTGCAGCATTTCTTCCAGGCTTAACACCTTCGCGCGGGGCAGAAAGGTCATCTGCTCGGCCATGCAGTAGTGGCAGCGGAAGTCGCAGCGATCCGTCAC
>DAOQGS010000914.1:0-1032 GCA_035338675.1 Cellvibrionaceae bacterium | reverse complement strand
GGGGGTGAAAGTCCGCCCGTTGGCCGAGCCAGACTTGGTTGCCCTGCTGCTCGATGTGTAAGAAATAGCTCTCCTGATGTTCATCGGCCACGCAGGTTTTACCCTCAGCGTCGAGCATCTGGCTGTTCTCGGTGGGGAAGGTTTGGGCCAGGTAGACGCCGTGTACTTCTGGCACCGCTTGGTCGCACAGATCGCCCAGGCCGTCGCTGTCGCTATCGAGTTGGTCGGGGTTGGCGATTAATGGGCAGTTGTCCTTGTCATCACCAACGGTGTCTTTATCAGTATCAACACCACTGGCTGGAGGTGTTTGACCACCGCCATCGGTTGGGCCATTAGGGCTTGGGTCGGCGTTATTGCCTATGCCGTCGTGGTCGTTATCCGCCGTCTCAGTGGGGTCGTTGGGGAAGGCATCTTTGCTGTCGGGCACACCGTCTTTATCGGTATCTGGGCCATCATTGCTGCCGGGATTACCTCCTGAGCTGGGGTCATCGGGGTTCATATCCGGCAGCTTAGGTGCAAAGCCCTCCACTATGGCGGCCATGGCCGCTGGGTTAAACAGCAGCGCCTGTACCGGGTGCTCAGCGGCGAGTTTGCGGCCGTGGCGCACTAAGGGCTGCTCATCCAGGGTGGATTCCACAAACAACACCGGGGTTGCTACGCCTTCGTCTTCATCAGGGGGCAACATACCTTTTACGGCGTCCGGCAGGTTCAGCTCCAGCACAGTGGTTTCACCCACCTGCGTTTTGGTAACGGGGAATTTGCCTATCACCTTAGGTGCGCCGCTGCTGTCGAGCAGGCGGTAGACAGCCAGTATATTGGCGTCTGTAGCCTTGCCATTTAGAGAGGCGAGCTGGGCGGAAATGCTGTATGCACCGCGATAATCGCTCTGACCGCCGATCCAAATACCCACACCTGTGCCCGCTTCTACTTCGGCATAGGTGGCGATAACGTCATCCAGCGAGGTGGCAGGGATTGGCTGGCTTGGGCTGCTGGGTGCGGCCGCGCACCACTGAGACTGGCTTTCGGGGCAAC
>DAOQGS010000913.1:0-1034 GCA_035338675.1 Cellvibrionaceae bacterium | reverse complement strand
ATCTGGGTGCCGAGCAATTTGCCCAGTTCCACACCCCACTGATCAAACGAGTTGATGTTTAACAGAACGCCCAGGGTAAATACCTTGTGTTCATAAGCCGCAATTAAAGCGCCCAGGGTGGCTGGGGTGAGTTGTTCCATAACAAGGGTATTGCTGGGGCGGTTGCCAGGGTGCACCTTGTGGCTGGCGAGCAGGGCTTGGCTCTCGGCGGGGACGTTTTGTTTTTTCACATCCTCGGCGGTTGCATTCAATTGACGACCGGTGAGTAGGGCCTGGCTCTGGGCTATGCAGTTGGCCACTAATAGGCGGTTTTGGTGCTGCAGGGGCGAGTGGGTTTGCAGGCAGGTGATGAAATCCACCGGAATAAAGCTGGTGCCCTGGTGCAATAACTGGTGGAAGGAGTGCTGGCCGTTGGTGCCTTCGGTGCCCCATACAATGGCGCCGGTGGGGTAGGCAAGGCTTACGCCTTCTTTGCTCACACACTTGCCGTTGCTCTCCATCTCCAACTGCTGCAGATAATTGGGCAGCAGTTGCAGGTGGTAGGCATAGGGCAATACGGCCTGAGTAGACGCGTTAAACAGCTGGCTGTACCAGAACATCAACAGCCCCATGATGACCGGCAGGTTTTGCTCTAAGGGTGCGCTGGCAAAGTGTTGGTCCATGGCATAGGCGCCGCTGCGCAAGGCGTTGAAGTTATCCATGCCAACGGCAAAGGCAATTGGCAGGCCTATGGCGCTCCACAGACTGTAGCGGCCGCCCACCCAGTCCCATATGGGGTATACGTTCGCAGCGGCAATACCAAAGGCCACGGCCTTATCCACTCGTGAGGAAATAGCCACAAAGTGTTTGTGCAGGTCTGCTTCCGGGCAGCCCTGCTTGAGCATCCAGGCGCGGGCGCTGAGGGAGTTCTCTAAGGTTTCCTGGGTGGAGAAGGATTTAGAGGCGACGATAAATAGGGTGCGGGCCGGGTCGATGAGTTTGCACAAATCAGACAGTTCCGCGCCGTCGATATTGGCCACAAAGTGCACCTGCAC
>DAOQGS010000912.1:0-1044 GCA_035338675.1 Cellvibrionaceae bacterium | reverse complement strand
ATTGGGCGGCGCCTTTCGCTTGGCGCCGGAGCTGCTGAAGTGGCTGGATCGCGCCAGTGAACGTCGCCACGAGTTGGCCATGCAGGATAAGGCCCTCGAGTTTGAACAAGTGCGCGGCGCCCAGCGCATGGCCGAGATCAACGCTAATGCGGATCTCGCCTGGAATACCGGTAGCCTGGACGCACTGCGGGAGGCCCTGCGGGGGCAAAGCGTACAGACCGGCGTACGCTGGGCCGATGCGCTTTCCACATCCGTAAGGCCCGTGATTACCTACAGCTTTATGGCGCTCTATGCGGCGGCTAAAGTCGCAACCTTTATCCTTGCCGTTGGCACGGCAACAGACTGGACTCACGCACTGGCCCAGGTGTGGAACCCCGCCGATCAAGCCCTATGGGCCGGGATTTTAAACTTCTGGTTTTTAGGGCGCACCCTAGACAAAATGCATCGGGGGATCTCATGACAGCCCCAGCAACACCCCTCTCCTCACCACCTACACCACCTACACCACCTACCCCCTCGATGGGGGTTCCTCCGGCGGCCGTCGCCTTGGTTAAGCGTTTTGAAGGATTTGCAAAGCAGGTGAAACGCTCAACCCCCGTCACGGCAGTACCCTATCTCTGCCCGGCGGGTTTTTGGACGATTGGTTATGGCCATCTATGCACCCCGGCACATCCTGCCATCACAGAAGGCGAGGCAGAAGTGTACTTGGCTCAAGACCTGATCGCCGCCCGCTCAGCAACCCTGCGCCTGTGCCCAGTTCTTATCCACGAGCCGGAGCACCGCCTCGCGGCCATCATCGATTTTACGTTTAACCTTGGCGCAGGACGCCTACAAACCTCCACCCTGCGCGTTCGTATCAATCAGCGAAACTGGACCGAAGCCGCCCGCGAGCTCAGGCGCTGGGTGCACGGTGGAGGAAAAGTATTACCGGGGCTTGTGTTGCGTCGAGACATTAACGCACGGTATTTACTGGGCAGCGATTTGAGTATCAGGTCCGTAGCTTAATTATTCTTTAGGGCTTAGGTAGCCAGTCGGCAGGTGAAC
>DAOQGS010000911.1:0-1051 GCA_035338675.1 Cellvibrionaceae bacterium | reverse complement strand
GTATTCACGGCGTGTCTGAAATGATGTGTATTCATTGCGGGTGTCTAGGTAGTAATTAAGTGATACGGCGCCTTAGCGCTTTAATACGTGACATAAATAAAGGCTACTTCACTGCACCTGCAGTGCTAAATCGTGAAAATAAGCCACCAACAGGAACCCAAGGCCGCTTATGTTTAACTTGCAACGCACCCTCGTGCCCCTTGTATGTCTGCTCGGCGGTTTAACCACCCAAGCCGCCCTGGCTACCCCCGCCGCCTGGCCCGAATTTATTTGGGCGGCCCAGCAGAGTCAGGTGACACCGGTAAGTGTCACAGACAGCCTGCCCGGGCGCATTGCCCAACTGGTTAAACAGGGCAAAAAAACTCAAGCCCAAGCCGAATTAGCCGCCGCACTGCCAAGCCTATTACAAACACCGCAAAGTGCGCTGTTTAGCGCTGTGCAACCCTGGGTGTTTAGTTGGGATTGGATAGCTCCCATTAAACATGCGCAACAAAATGCCTTAGCCGCCAAACAATGGGATAACGCCTATTGGTTGGCCTGTGTGTTGGCGGATTATTATCTGCAGGATGGCGACACTCAAAACGCCCGCGAGGCCCTTGAACAGGCGAGTTTCGCCGACCCGAAAAGCCGCACGGGCGAATATGCGGCGCTGTTAAATGGTGTGTTGTTACAAAAGCAAAAAAAACACCGAGAGGCGGCCAAACTCTACGAAAAAATCCCCGCCACCTCCCCTTTGTATTTAAATGCCCAATTAAATTTAGCCACCGCCAATATCCGCCAAGATTGGTGGTCGGACGCCATTAGCCTGGTTAATAAAGCGCGCAGTCAACAGGGCAAACAACAAACCGAATTATCCAACCACCTGCTGATGACCCTAGGGTTTATTCAATTAAAAGCCGGGTTTTATCGCGACGCGGCCAGCTCGTTTAGCAATATCACGCAAGATAGCCAATATGCCAAACGCGCTGCCCTGGGTTTAGGCCTGGGTTATTTAGAGCAGAAAAAATATAAAGAAGCTCATCCAGACCCTGATGTTATTGAGTATTATGAT
>DAOQGS010000910.1:0-1060 GCA_035338675.1 Cellvibrionaceae bacterium | reverse complement strand
GCGGGGGGTTTCGGCATCCAGCTCACCGCCGAGTTGTTCCAAGTGGGGGGTTAAGCGCTCGGAAAGCGCCTGAATATCCCCTCGGCTCACCACCCGGATGGCCAAATTGCCGCTGCGGCGCACCAGTTCAAACTGCGGTTTGCCATCGGTGGCGCCAGTGAGTTTGATCACATCGCCGCTGGCGAGCCCCTTGATAAACGCTGGCGAGCGCACCAACTGGCACTCGTTCTGTTCGTTCACCTGCACCTGTAGGCGCTCCACCACCGGTGCACCTTCTGGGCCAATGCCTGCGATTAATTCAATATGGGAGAGGGCTGTGGACATGGGGCACCTTGGGGTATTGTCGAGAAAGGGCGGCATTATCCTTGAATTGGAAGGCCGTGGCGTAGGGCGGCGGCTGAATTTCTAAGGGGCGGTGGGATTTACCCAATGGGGCGCAGAAGGTGGCATCCCGGCGGGCTTTCAAGGATGATAGGTGCCACTAACGCTTTGAGCCTACAGGAGCCAGTCATGCGCGTTTTGTTGTTTCTTGTCTTATCCCTGACATTATCAGGCTGCGCCACCAACGCAGTTACCGGTAAAAAAACACTCAATTTTATGTCCCCGGCGGAGCAGATCGCCCTGGGGGAGAAAAGCTACAAGCCCTACCAGCAGCAACAGGGCGGCCGCTATGAGGTGGACCCGCGGGTAAACGACTATGTGAAAAACGTCGGCCTTAAACTTGCGGCGGTGAGTGATCAGCCCAACCTGCCCTATGATTTTGTGGTGCTCAATGACGACACCCCCAACGCCTGGGCCCTGCCCGGCGGCAAGATCGCCATCAACCGGGGCCTGTTGACGCAACTGGATGACGAGGCGCAATTGGCCGCCGTGCTGGGCCATGAAATTGTCCACGCCGCCGCTGGCCACACCGCCCAGCAACAATCCAAAGCCACCCTCTTGGGGCTGGGTGCAGCCCTGTTAACTGTGGCGGTGTCCGATTCTGACTACAGCCCGCTCATCGGCGCAGGCGTAGGCCTGGGGGTGGGCATGACGGTAGCCAAGTTCGGCCGCGAGCAGG
>DAOQGS010000909.1:0-1060 GCA_035338675.1 Cellvibrionaceae bacterium | reverse complement strand
AACACGGCCATCGGGTTGGCTCTCCAGCAGACCACCGATGGCACTGACAATCTGCCGCGCGGCGGCCAGTGGCGTGACGTCCTGCAACATCAGGCGACCAGCGGGAATCGTCCAGACGGGTAATTGCCAATCGACCGGCCCAATTTGGTTGATCACTGCCGTGTGGGCGGCGATGGCGGCTGCCTGATAAAGCGGTGCAGGATGCGCGAACGGCGCCTCCAACCGGGCCACAGGCGACATGGCTGACAGGGTGTAACGGGGTTCAACGGCGGATTCACGGGAGAGGGTTTTGCCGTCGATGATGAGCTTAAAGACCTCCAAACCCAAGGTGAGCGTGATGAGATCGCCGATGGCGATGCGCGCAAAATCCTGTACTTCGGCAATATCCAAGGACGCGATCCACACCGGGCTGTCTTCGTCGCAGGATAGGGTTGCATTGAGCAATTGTACGGCATGCGCCTGCCATACCAGCTCAGGATTATTCACCACCGCTTGCAGGTTGGTATCGTCCAGCAACGCCCATGGCAGCATAAATCGTGTGCGCAGAAAATTAACCTCGGCAATGGCGTAGGGTAGAGCGTGAGCCACCTGCAGCCGGGTGGTTAACCAATAGGCGGCATGAAAATGCTGGCGGGCAAGGTGTAAATCGCTATAGGGCAATCGCACGCGGCCCCGGCTGACCGGTTGATCGCCATAACCACTACTCAGTCGTGTGCGATGCTGGCGAAGATCGCCGTAGCGAATCTGGTGACGACGCTCCAGCCTAAGACCGTAGACCCACCGCTGCTGGTACACGAGCGGAAGCGACCAGGTACTGTGAAAACGCCAGGATTTCTCGGTGGTGATATCCCATCGGGTGGTCTGCGCTACGAAGACCTCTGTTTTACCCCATACGGCGGCAAAGCGTTTTTTTAACTGCGTCGGCCCGGAGGCGACATGGATATTCAGATACCACGTAAAGCCAAACGAGGTGCCGAGAGCATTCATAACAGCGTAAAGGCAACTGGTGCGGGCACGGCGTAGGGCTGGGCGAAGTCATCACCTATCATAGCGATCCAAC
>DAOQGS010000908.1:0-1063 GCA_035338675.1 Cellvibrionaceae bacterium | reverse complement strand
GCCTGATGGCGCTTTTGCCAGAGCCAAAAGCGCCTCGTCGTAGGGTAAAAGCCCAACCGCCGCTTCTTTTACTGCCTCTGGGGCATCGCCTGCTAACAGGTTTTTTAATTGCGCCGGGGTGCTTTGCGGCAGGGCGGCAATTTGTTCTTCTGGAGTTTGTGGTTTGGATTTGGAGCGAAAGAGGCGACTCAGTAGCTGCATTGCGATCTACCGTAACTTAAGTGAGTGAAGGGGCGATAAGCATAACTGATTCTGGGCCCGCTTTGGCGCTGGCCTGCATGGCGGCGCTTATTAACCTGGCGGCAAAATAGATCGTCCTGATCTATTTTGCCTTCGCCGCACTAAACCTACGAAAATGCGCGGATTTTCTTGTTTTAGTGCGGCTCGCGGCGGTTTGCACTTTTGATGCGGCATCCTTGCCGCCGTTATTAACCCGGCACTAGTTGCCGCCAGGTTAATAAGACGGGTGACGCCATTGCAACTGGCTGGGTATGATGGGGTTTTTCGTGCGGATACTTACCATGCCCTCAACACCACTTACGCTGCAGCCTGGCAAGGACAACCAACCTTTTGTGTGCCTAAGCCACCCCAATGGCGACAGCTGCGAGATTTATCTCCAGGGCGCCCATGTCACCTCCTGGCACTGCCAAGGGGCCGAACAATTATTTTTAAGCCGCCAAGCAGATTTTGGCCCAGGTAAGGCCATTCGCGGTGGGGTGCCGGTGATCTTCCCGCAGTTTGGCGCCTTTGGCCCCGGCGCCAAACACGGCTTTGCCCGCAACCTGCCCTGGCAGCTCGATACTGCCGCCAGTAGCGCTAGCTGTGCGCACTTTACCCTCGCCGCCAACGAGCAGACCCGCAAGGCTTGGCCCTTTGAATTTACGGCAAGCTACACAGTGGAATTGGCACCTGACAGCCTGTTGATGCAGCTGGAAATCACCAATGGCGCTGCTGAACCGATGGAATTTACCAGTGCCCTGCACACCTATTTCGCGAGCCCCGACTACCGCCAGGGGACCTTAACTGGCCTTGCGGGCCTGACCTACTGGGACAACGGCACCCC
>DAOQGS010000907.1:0-1066 GCA_035338675.1 Cellvibrionaceae bacterium | reverse complement strand
CAGGGCGGCCATGGGCACCAGCAGGGCGTTTTTGGCCTGCTCCAGAATAAAAAATACCTGGGTGCTCATCTGCGGCAGCAGCTTGCCCTCGGGGTTGGGCACATCAAACAGAGCGTTGTAGAGCACCACGTTGTTGACGGTCTCCGGGGTGGGTTCCAGCTTTGCTAAAGTGCTGTACCAGCGACGCCCCTGGCCGCCCAGAGTGGTGAAATACACCGGCATACCCAGCTGCAACTTGCCCACATCGGCCTCGGATACCTGGGTTTTCACCGTCATGACCGAAAGATCCGCCACCCGCAACAGGGTGGGCGCCATTTGGTTGGTATTGAGGGTCTGCCCTTGGCGGGCGGTGATGGAGACAACCGTGCCGTCCATAGGGGCATAAATTTTGGCGTAGGCCAGGTTCGCCTCTTCCACTTTTAAGCTCGACTGGGTCTGCGCAATTTGCGCCTCTAGGGCTTTCAGTTGCGCCTCGGCGGATTGGGCGCTGGCTTCACTAATCTGCAGCTCTTCAAGGCTCGTGGCGTCCTCTTTGTGCATCTGCTGTTGGCGTTTAAGTTGAAGACTAGCGAGGCTCAATTGCGCCTTGCGATCCAGCAACTGGGCCTGCTGATTGCGCAGCTGGGCGCGGCTGGCCTCCACTCTCGCGGCATACACGGTGGTATCAATTTCCGCCAACAAATCCCCGGCTTTGACCCGGCTGCCCACATCCACCAAGATTTTTTTCAACTGGCCGGACACCTGGGCGCCCACATCCACATAATCCCTCGGCTGCAGGCTGCCGGTGGCGGTAACCAGGTTTTCAAGATCCCCCCGCACGAGGGTTTCAAAGGTGTATT
Source organism: Cellvibrionaceae bacterium (assembly GCA_035338675.1). Classification (GTDB taxonomy): domain Bacteria; phylum Pseudomonadota; class Gammaproteobacteria; order Pseudomonadales; family Cellvibrionaceae; genus CAMCXE01. The sequence continues at coordinate 227 of DAOQGS010000907.1, read as the reverse complement.
CAGGCGCCGCCTCGCGGGGCCACAGAGCAAATGCCGCCGAGCCTAACACCAGGCCTGCGGCGAGCAATACCGCCATGGGGCGGGATTTTAATGTGGGCATAACAACTCTCGAACAGAAACGGGCGCACCCGTGCCAAGCGGGGCTGGGGCGCACAATGTGCAGCATTAAATTGGGAATTATATACTTGACTACCTAGCCATTTTAACCGGATAATAACTACATACTT
>DAOQGS010000906.1:396-1073 GCA_035338675.1 Cellvibrionaceae bacterium | reverse complement strand
AACCTGGTGTTTATGCAGTTTGAGCAGCAGAAAGACGGCAACATGATCCCCCTGCCCAAACCCTCTGTGGACACCGGCATGGGCCTTGAGCGCATTGCGGCAGTGATGCAGCATGTACACAGCAACTATGAAATAGATTTGTTCCAAGCCCTGCTCGCCGCCACTGCTGAGGTTACCGGTTGCCACAACCTGCAGGAAAAATCCCTGCGCGTTATCGCCGATCACATTCGCTCCTGCGCCTTTATGATTTTGGATGGCGTTATTCCCTCCAACGAAGGGCGCGGCTATGTGCTGCGGCGAATCCTGCGCCGGGCCATTCGCCACGGCCACAAGCTCGGCCAAACCGAGACTTTCTTTCACCGCCTGGTGGCACCCTTAGTAGCCCAAATGGGCAGCGCCTACCCGGAACTTGCTGCCCAACAGGCGCAGATTGAAAAGGTCATCCTGGCCGAAGAAGAACAATTTGCCAAAACCCTCGATAAGGGCATGAAAATCCTCGAAGCCCAGCTTGCCCAGCTCAGCGGCAGCCAATTACCCGGCGAGTTGGTATTTAAATTACACGACACCTACGGCTTCCCTGCGGATTTAACCGCCGATATCGCCCGCGAGCGCAATCTGACCATTGACTTAGACGGCTATCACGCCCTGATGGAAGAGCAAAAATCCAGCGGTGCAGG
>DAOQGS010000906.1:0-386 GCA_035338675.1 Cellvibrionaceae bacterium | reverse complement strand
CGCCTTTAGCGTGGACTACACCCGCCTCAACCTCAGCGGGCGCACCGAATTTGACGGCTACGAACATCTTGCCCTGACCAAAACCCAGGTGACTGCCCTGATGAAAGACGGGGTGCAGGTAGAGCAGTTGGTCGCAGGCGATGAGGGTGCGGTGGTGTTAAATCAAACCCCGTTTTACGCCAATGCCGGTGGCCAGGTGGGTGATAGCGGGTTGCTGGTTGCCGAGGGCCTGCGCTTTGAAGTGACCGATTGCCGCAAGTCCGGCGAGAGTTATCTGCATATAGGGCGTTTAATCAGCGGCAGCTTGAGCCTCGGGCAAGCCCTGGACGCCCAGGTTGACCCCAGTATTCGCCAAGCTACTGCCCTCAACCACTCGGCCACGCACC
>DAOQGS010000905.1:0-1073 GCA_035338675.1 Cellvibrionaceae bacterium | reverse complement strand
ATTGAGGTCGAAGTTTTCAAACAGGCGCGGGTTGGAGCCAAAGGCGCAGGTGAGGCCCTGGTAGGCTTCACTGGGCGGGCCCTGCTGATCCAGGTTAAAAATTACTGATACCAACGGCGGTTTGCTGGGGTCCCGGGCGGTATCCAGGTGTTGCAGCAGGGTGCCGTAGGTGAGGTATTGATTATCAAAGGCCTCCAGCATGGCGCTTTGGCACAGGGCGATTACATCAAGGAAGCTCTCGGTGCCGGTGAGCTGAAAATACAGGGGAATGATATTGACGCAGTGGCCCACTAGGCCGCCGTCGCCCTTGGCCATTTGGCCAGCAAAGGGCACCCCCAAGACGATCTGGGTGGCGCCGCTCCAGCGGTTGAGGTACACCACAAAACCCGCCATCAGGGTACTCATGAGGGTACTTTTATTGCTGGCGGCGAGTTTTTTTAGGCCCGCAATTAAGGGCATAGGCAGGTCGGTGTCCCAGCGTTTGGCGGCGAAGGTGCGCTGGGCTGGGCGGGCGTTGTCGTAGGGCAGCTCAAGATTCGGCACCCCGGCGGCAAAGCGTTTTAGCCAGTAGTCCACACTGCTGCGGTGCAGGGCCTGAAACTCCCCCGCCCGCTCCCACAGCGCGTACTCGGCAAAACAGGGCGCGGGAGGCAGCGGCTCCACTGCAACACCGCAGTGCTGGCTATAGAGGGTGCCCAGCTCCTCGGCCAGCACATACAAAGACCAGCCATCGCAGATGGCGTGGTGGAAACTTAAGATCAAGCGGTGCTCAGTGGCGCTGTGTACCACCAGGTCAAAGCGGGCCAAGGGGCCTTGGTAGAGGTCGAAGGGTTTGCTCACGACTGCTTCGCGCAGCACTTTTAGGCGCTGCTCAGCATCCGCAGGCGACTGGCCCCGCAGGTCGTGGCGCACTAGGGGCAGCATGCGCTCCCGGTAGAACACCATCTGTCTGCCATCGCCGCTGAAACAGCCGCGCAGGGATTGATGGCGGGCCACGAGATCCTTAAGGGCTGCCTCTAGGGCGGTGTAATTGAGGGCGCCAGTGAGGTGAACATTGATGGATTCGTTAAAAC
>DAOQGS010000904.1:0-1078 GCA_035338675.1 Cellvibrionaceae bacterium | reverse complement strand
AGCGGCGGCACTCAAATTGAAATTCCTGGCCCTGCATTTATCTGGCTGTTAAATAGTATTGAAATGCACCGCCAGCAAATTATTAACCACGACGACGCACACCAAGAAGACACGGACGCCAAGCACCCCACGGAAGCAGCTCTGGTTAAAACCCCCGCCGTAAAATTCCGAGATGAAAAACTCAGCCTCTCCCGCATAGTCGCTGGTGAACCTGGCTACGCCCTGAAAAACCACTCCCGCCACGTACACCTGCCCTGGGCCAACGCCAATTGGCACCAAAAGCTGGAATTGACCGACCATGTTTTATTTGAACAGGGTTATTGGGGCGTGCTGAAAAAACTCGCTGCCCCACTGCGCCCAATACAGGTGGTTGCGGTGCATAAACAGGCTGAACCTGCGGCTTTGTAGTTCAAGGTGAATATTAAAAAAAGACAATTTGGGGCCAGGACAATTAAACGAAAAAATCGAGGTGCTCAAAAGAGCGCCGCTAATAAGAGGGCTCAGTGATGAAATGGTTAATAGGATTTATAGCGGGTTTATTGAGCGGAGCAGTATATTCAGCCGGTGTTCCAATCACCACAACTGAAACGTTTACTAATGCCGAAGGTAAACAGCAGCGGGTGAGGTACACGCCTTATTTTTACTTAGAGCATGTGGATGAAATGTCTGGGTTGATTGCGCAGGTTTTTGTCACACTAGGCGCTGAGATGTTACCGGATGATTTAAAAAAGGATTACAAGGAAACTGCGAAAAATTTGTTTAAAAATTCCGAACATGTTTATGCAGTTGCCAATCTCTATTTTTTAAATCCCTCTCAAAAACTCATTGATGTACACCTCGACGCCTTTACCTGGGATAACAACAGCCTTGTTGACGAAACTCACTACGATCTCAGGCCACGGGTGAAGGCAACCAGTCAGCGCTCGGTGGGCATTGCGTTTTATCTAAAGCATGACTTCGATATCCAAATGGAATTAACCATCAATGAACGTAAGGTTCAGGTGAATGGCAAAGCCAAGCGCCTTTCGACCGATGAAGCTAAGGCACTATTTGGATCGTGAAACCACTACGAGCATAT
>DAOQGS010000903.1:0-1080 GCA_035338675.1 Cellvibrionaceae bacterium | reverse complement strand
AAGGCAAAATAGATCAGGACGATCTATTTTGCCCCCGGGTTAATAGTAGTTACATTTATCACTAGCCGCCCAAGGATTTTCCCGCTGCGCTCGTCTTACTGGTAAACCCACACCATGTAGGAGAGCACCTATGTATATGCTGCAAACGCGCATCCCATTAACCGACCTGGCGCCACGGTTTTCAGGCTTAATTTTTGTGATTGCATTACACCTTGGGGCTGCAATAGCTTTAATGGCAGGGCTAGCCCCTAAGCAAGAGCAAATAAAAATTGCGGACTTAAACATTACATCGGTTGTTGAGCCGCAAGTACGGGTATTACCGCCACCGCCTCGGCCCGTGGATTATGTTCCGCTACCTGTGGAAATACCGCCGCCCCATGAATTTTTTGTTGCAACGGAAAATTCCACCGCCATTACCCCGACCCTAGCCAAAGTAGAATCCCATCCGGCTGCACAAATGGTGGTAACTACAGCGGCAAAAACACCGGCTAGAGGGCTCTCCGCACCCGCGTATCCCAGCGATGCTAAAAAATTAGGCGAGGCAGGTGCGGTTGGGCTGGCGCTGTATTTAAATAGCGCAGGCCGCGTGCAGAATGCAGAGATCGAAACCTCCAGTGGCTCCCCCCGCTTGGATCAAGCCGCACAGCAACACGCGCTAAAATCCTGGCAATTTATACCCTGCACCGAAGATGGCAAAGCGGTTGCCTGTTGGCATAAAATTAAGTTCCGTTTTCAGCTGAAAGATATTTAACGACCTGTTGCAGTGTCTAGCAGCGTGTTGAAATACTACCTTGCCACCGTGTCGCCGCGTACTTATTTCAACACGCTGCTAGTGGCGCAGAGCGCACTTTACAGGGCGGATAATTTAGTGTAACCATTTATTATTCTCTCTTGGCAGGCGGCAAATTGAGGGGATCGCTTAACGGTGTGTCTGCAATAACCTATATTCACCCTGCGGGCTGAGTGTGGAGGGCTTGCAGCATTAGACACTTGCCTGATGGCTTTTCGCCAGCCCAAGTATCACATCCAGTTGCAATAAAAAGGTACTAAGGAACCTCTGAAAAATTACCTCACTCGCCC
>DAOQGS010000902.1:0-1088 GCA_035338675.1 Cellvibrionaceae bacterium | reverse complement strand
CAGCTCGCCCATACGCGTCCAATAAAACCAGTCCACCACCATAATATCCAACGGGTAATTTTTCGCGCGATAGGTATTGGCAATATCCAAAACCTGTTGTTGGCTGTCGTAGCGGGCTTTGGATTGAATTAAACCAAATGCCGCTTTGGGTGGAATGGGCGTGCGCCCGGTTAATTGTGCGTAAGCCGCCCAGATTTGTTTTGGCGTACCGGTGATGAGAAAAAACGACACTCGCTCGCCCACCCGCGAGCGCCAACGAGTACTGCCATTAACACCCGGCGTAACCCTCGTGGCGGACGGGTTATCCCAAATAATGCCGTAACCCTTGGTGGAGAGCATAAACGGGATGCACACGGTTTCGCCGTGGGGGGCGTCGTACCAGTGTTTGCAGTCAATCACCCGGCCGCGCAAATCTAAAATACCCTCCTGGTTTTGCCCCAGGCCATAAAAATGTTCATCGGCACTGGTGCTAAAAGTGGCCTCCACTTCAAAGGTTTTTTCGCCATTTACCTCCACTGGGGCCTTTTCCCAGCCGGTTAAATTCACCAGGTTTTCGCCTTTGGCATTATTAAGTGTTAAACCCACTTGCGGCAGCGCCGTTAAAAAATACCGCTCCGCTAAACTTGGCGCCTTAGGCCAGCTCTGGGCATTTATATGCAGGTGCAAGTGCTCGGCAGTAAAATCTTCGCCAGCTTCAGAGGCGTTAAAGCGCAGGTATTTATTTTCCGCCTTAGCTATAAACCCGTAGCCTGCAGGTGCGTTGGCGGTGTCCTGGTCACTGGCGATGCTTACGCGCACAATATTCGGCCCGAAGCCCTCCACCGCTATATAGGTGCCGTGTTTGTAAAGGGTTTTTAAGGGTTCTGCTTGAGCAGATACCACGAGGGTACAAACAATTAAAATAACGCGGGCAATAAAAGCCATAAGAATTCCTAGTGTGGATATTATTTTTATTGTGAGAAGGGGGTTATTTCACAACAACCCAAGCAATTGCGCCATTAATTGCTACAAATTAATCGCCCAGGCGCCCATCACTTGCCCTACCAGAGCCCGTTTGCCTTTGTCGGCCCGCGCATCTAAACCCCGCT
>DAOQGS010000901.1:0-1090 GCA_035338675.1 Cellvibrionaceae bacterium | reverse complement strand
AAATTACTGAGCAATAACAAACCCAGTTGCTGGCTTTTTTCCGGGTGAAATTGCACCGCGTAGCGCCGCTCAGACTGCACCGCAGCTACGAATCTTGAACCATAGGTACAATAAGCGCCCACCTGATTTACCGGCACATCCATAAACGCATAGCTATGGGTAAAATAAAAACACGGCTGGGGCGGCATATTAATAAATAATGGGCAATCATTGAGGGGGGTTATATCATTCCAACCCACATGGGGCAGCGGCAGTTGAGTGGGCATTAAACACACCTCTGCCTCCACCCAATTAAGGCCGGGGTTATGGCCGTGCTCCTGGCCACTTTTGGCAAATAGTTGCATGCCCACACAAATACCCAATACCGGTTTATTGCCCACAAGATTATTGAGTGCAACGGCGCCGCCTTTTTCTATCAGCGCTTGAGATGCGGCGGCAAAACTGCCCACACCGGGCAAAATATAATGGCTCGCCTGTTCGAGCGCGGCAAAATCCGCCGCCACTAAAACCTGTGCACCTAAGGATTTAAGGGCCTTTTCAACGCTATTAATATTGCCGATACCCAAGTCGATAATACCAATTAAGATGTTGGGGCTTATAGAGTCTGCAGCATCAGCCATAACGGCTCCTTAAATGGCTGGGCGGATAGGCGTGGGTATTAGAACCCACACTACACCGGCCAAAATTTTCGCACCAAATTACCCTCGGCATCTTTTAACAATTTACCCGTAGCGGCATCCCGCGCAAATATGGCCTTATTGGTAAATTGATCCAGCGTTGCTAAAAATTCCGCCTCAGTAATATTTAACCGCCGCAAAAAATCCGGCACGTATTTCCAAGGGATTTTGCCTTCATCGGTGGCGCGCAGGGCTTCAATAGCTTCAGCACGGCTCATGCGGCCAGCGCGAATTTCAATGCAGAGTTGATCCGTGGCGCGGCCATAACCGAATTTAATAAACTTCATATAATCGTGCAGGCCGCCAATCCATTTGCAATCGAGATTTTCAAAATCGTTAAAGGCGCCCTCCACTACCCCATCCGGATTGCGGTGCCAGCCCCGCGCCTCACACACTTCTAAATTGCGCTGGGT
>DAOQGS010000900.1:0-1093 GCA_035338675.1 Cellvibrionaceae bacterium | reverse complement strand
CTCATCACTTCGTAGAATTAGTGTTAATTCGTCCCAGGAGGTAGATTCAGGATGATCCGAATTTCCATCTGAATCTATATCTACATTCGGCCACCATAAGAATTCGGCTAGCTGGTAGAAAGGCGGCATTTCACCCGCCAATTCAACAATGCATTCTGACATTCATCCGGCTCCTAATACGCATTTAACTGTTAGTTTAAACGGCGCTCGCCGCCGATCACAGAGTTTCCGCCGTCTATTAAACCCTCTTGAAACGTCACTAAAAAACAATTTCCTTCCGCTTCAATAAGTTGCAAGAAGCCCAGCAAAGATCCTCCGCGCAGGTGATTTTAGATAACACGGCGCCACGCCGTGTTATCAATGATATGGCGGCGCCGTATATCACCAGCGCAGCTAGCCATCACTCACACCCCATCGAGCGCCCCGCAGGGTTTCAGCAAGCAAGGGCGTAAAATAAGGCGGCGTTTGGCGCCTTATACTGTAAATAAACCGGCCAAACAAGAACTGTGCACCTAATCAGTAATTATTTTCTCCTCATCGAACCGCCGGAGTTACTGATCGCGACCCACGCCTCTAATTTCACCTGATTGGCTTAAGTAAAACCCAGCGACTTTATAAACAAATAACCCCGCAAGCCTTTAGGCGTTCATGGCTGGAATTGGGTGCGGCAAAGGGCGCTTTATCAATTAGCAGCCCCAGCCTGCCAGAGCGCCACACAGACTAAAACCAACCCACCCGACTCCGTCTAGCTATCCCATCAAGCCGTTTAGTGCCTCCACCGCCAAACCAACTCCCCTAGCCCACTTCAAAACCTCGCTGCCGCGTGTTTTTAGTGGCTCGCCGCAGATTGGAGCTGCCAATCGCTATGTTTAAACAAGGGCGCCGCAGCTTTTAAGTAGCTAGTCGCAGTCTTTAAGCACCTGCGCGCATCTTTTTTGTGCGCGCAGGCAGTAAAAACATGCGGCCGCCTATGTTTTTACTGCGGCATCCTTGTCTTGAAGGCCGATTAGCTATCTTTTTCACTCGGCGAGCTGGGTTTGAACTGCCTTTAGGCTGTGGCGAAGTGGGTGGAGGTACTGGCGAGATGGGTGGG
>DAOQGS010000899.1:0-1099 GCA_035338675.1 Cellvibrionaceae bacterium | reverse complement strand
AGCGCACTGCCAGTGGGTAATGTGAATGGCCGCCTCGGTGGGGCCGTAGAGATTCCACAGTTCCACATCCGGGAAGGCGTGGCTAAAGCGCTGCTCAAAATCTTTCGTAACCGCCTCGCCGCTGGATAACACGCACTTAAGGCTCGGACAGCGGGTTTGGTCGGCCTCCTGCAAAAACAGGTAGCCCATGGAGGTGACAAAGTGGGTGTGGGTAATGCCCTGTTGTTGGATGAGTTCCACCAAATAACCGGCTTCTTTGTGGCCGCCGGGTTTGGCCATTACCAATTGGGCGCCGCACATGAGCGGTAAAAACAGCTCCCAGAGGGACACGTCGAAGGTGTAGGGGGTTTTTTGCAGTACCTTGTCAGCTGGCGTCAGGGCAAATTGCTCCTGCATCCACAGCATGTGGTTGCACACCGCTTGATGCTCGTTCATTACCCCTTTGGGTTTACCAGTGGAGCCGGAGGTGTAAATCACATAGGCCAAATGCTCAGGCTGCACCGCAACCCTGGGGCGCGACACGGGCAGTTCCGCCAGGCGCTGGGGGGCGTCCTCCATGGTGAGGCAAGCCACATCACTGGGCAGTTTGGCCAGGAAGGCCTCGGTGGTGAGCACCCAACGGGCCCCCGCTTCGTGCACTATGTATTCGATGCGATCAGCTGGATGCTCAGGGTCTAGGGGCAGATAAGCCGCCCCCGCTTTGAGCACTGCATTGATGGCGATCACCATCTCGAAGGAGCGCTCCAGCATGATGGGCACCAACTGCTCAGGCCCTACCCCCTGTTGAATTAAAAAATGCGCCAGGCGGTTGGCCATTTCATCCAGCTGCCGGTAGCTGAGGGTTTGTTCGCCCACCACTAGAGCGGTGTGCTCCGGGTAGCGATCCACCGCCGCCTCAATCAGGCCGTGCAGGCTCACTGTTTGTAGCGGGTAAGGCCGAATATCCGCCTGCCAACTGGCGCGGATCAGGCTTAGGTCTTCCGGCAGGATCAGCTCTATATCGGGGAGTGCAAGGCTCGGGTTGGCCACCAGCTGTTCGTAGAGGGCCACATACTCGCGCATGCGCCGCTGCATGGTGGGCAGGCGCCAGAGACCGAGG
>DAOQGS010000898.1:0-1101 GCA_035338675.1 Cellvibrionaceae bacterium | reverse complement strand
CATTCGCGCAGTTACCTTATTTGTATGTTGTGGCCCTTTATTGGCCTGGGCGGAAAAACCCGTACTCTTAGTGCTGGGCGATAGCCTGAGCGCGGCCTATAACATAGACCCTGCCCGCAGCTGGCCACAGCTTTTACAGGCGCGCTTGCCCGAGTATCAGCTGGTCAATCGCTCCATCAGCGGCGCGACCACCGCCCAGGGCCTAGCCCTGTTGCCGGACAGTCTAAAACACCATAAACCGGCCATAGTTCTGCTTGAGTTGGGGGCCAACGACGGTTTACAAGGCAAACCCGTAGGATTAATCGAAGACAACCTCAATCAATTAATTCTGCAGGCGAAAAGCCAGGGCAGCCAGGTGTTATTAATTGGTATTCGCCTACCGCCCAACTTGGGCAAACGCTACACCGAAAGTTTTTACGCGCTCTACCCGCGTTTAGCCCAGCGCCACCAGGTGCCTTGGGTGCCGTTTTTATTGGAGAGGGTAGCCACCGATAACAATTTAATGCAGGCCGATGGTTTGCACCCTAAGGCTGAAGCCCAAGAGCAAGTGCTGGCGAATATCTGGCCCCATTTGGCGCCACTGGTAGTGGCGAAGGATGTGAAAGCGGCGCACTAAATTATGCTGGCTGAAATAATTAGCAGCAGGAATTAACCAGACGGATTTTTACCTGGAGTTAATGATGGCGGCAAATATGCCGCATCGCGGGTACAAGCTGCTGCGAGCCGCGCAAAAACACGAAAATCCACACATTTTTGCGCCTGTCGGCAAGTCGAACCCTTTAACCTAAAAATCGCAGCAATGACTACAGACTGTTGCAGACACGCCGTGAATACATCCGTGTAGGCTCGTCAAAAAGATCCCTCTTTTTGACGGTCTGAAACAGTCTGTAGCCACCGCTGCTACACCGCGCATCAGCCATGCCGCTTAGTTAAATTTTTCCGTAACTATTCAGCACACTTTACTCCTTTCTTCCGCGCGGGCGGCAAATTCAGGAGGATTTAGCCATCCGGCATAATCGATTCGCGGTGTAGCAGTGGTGACTACAGGTTAGTGCAGACCGTCAAAAAGAGGGACCTTTTTGACGAGCCTACACGGAAGTA
>DAOQGS010000897.1:0-1131 GCA_035338675.1 Cellvibrionaceae bacterium | reverse complement strand
CAGTGCAGGGAGGGCTTTGATTTAATTATTCTGGACCCGCCGAGTTTTTCCAACTCTAAACGTATGGAAGACGTATTAGATGTGCAGGAGGACCATGTGGGCCTCATCAGCCGCTGTATGGAATTATTAAACCCTGGCGGCACCTTGTATTTCTCCACTAATTTGCGCAGTTTTAAACTGGACGCTGAAGGTTTAAGCGCATTTAAAGTTGCAGATATAACGGCGGCCAGTATCGACCCAGATTTCGCCCGCAACCCCAAAATTCACCAGTGTTTCCGCATCAGCGAGGCATAAATTATGGCCAAAAAAGTCAATTCATACCCCGAGGATGAACAGCCTTTTAAATTGGTGTGCGACTATCAACCGGCTGGGGATCAACCACAGGCGATTAAACAATTGGTGGCGGGGATTGATGCGGGCCTTGCCCATCAAACTTTATTGGGGGTAACCGGTTCGGGTAAAACCTTTACCATCGCCAATGTAATTGAAAAAATCCAGCGGCCAACCTTAATTATGGCCCACAATAAAACCCTCGCCGCCCAGCTGTATGGGGAATTTAAGGAGTTTTTCCCCCATAACGCGGTGGAATATTTTGTCTCCTATTATGATTATTACCAGCCGGAAGCCTATGTGCCCTCATCGGATACGTTTATCGAAAAAGACTCGGCGGTAAACGAACATATTGAGCAGATGCGCCTGTCCGCCACTAAAGCCTTAATGGAGCGCAAAGACGCTATAGTAGTGGCGACAGTATCCGCTATTTACGGTTTAGGTGACCCTGAAGCCTATTTAAAAATGGTAGTGCACTTGGTGCGCGGGGATAAAATTGACCAGCGCAGTATTTTGCGCCGCTTGGCGGAATTGCAATACACCCGCAACGACTTAGAATTTTTCCGCGCCAATTACCGCGTGCGCGGCGATGTGATCGATATTTTCCCTGCGGATTCAGAATCCATCGCTGTGCGGGTGGAATTATTCGACGATGTCATCGAAAAAATAACCCTGTTTGACCCGCTTACTGGCGAGCAAAAAGGCAAGGTTGCCCGCGTCACCATTTACCCTAAAAGCCACTACGTAACTCCACGGGAAACCATAGTGGGTGCCATTGAAAGCATTAAAGTGGAGCTTGCC
>DAOQGS010000896.1:0-1133 GCA_035338675.1 Cellvibrionaceae bacterium | reverse complement strand
ACCACTTCTAACTGCGGGGCACTGGTTAAGTCCATCCCCGGCGCCATGGCCATGGATTTGTCCAGGCGAACCGTTTTGGGCAATTCGCCCACCGGGAACTTGGCTATGGCCAGAGGCATTTTGGCGCCCTGCCAGGCGCGGGCATAAACGAATACTGTGTCGCCGGGGCTGACGCTGGCATTGCTACCCAGGCTCACACTCACCTCAATGCTGGGGCCTGCGCCGCTGGCCTTGGCAGGCTCAGGCGCTGAGGTGCCACCGGCGGCGGCGAGACTGACTTTGGCTTTTTCGATACCGCCGGCCAAGGCTTTGTAGCCCTGGGATTCCGGGTCGATCATGGGCAGAGCGCGGGACCAGTAGTCGATGGCTTTTTGAAATTGCCCCTGCTGAAACTCGTCAATACCCGCAAGGCTTAGGGCAGTGGGAATATTCGGCGCAATGCTCAGGGCTGCTTTCACCATCTCGCGCACTTCAGCGGTAACCACATTCTGCGATTTAACAAATAACACCTGGGCCAACTCCGCCAGTATTTGCGGAGAGCGCGGCTCTAGGGCCAGCAGTTTGCGGTAGTAGGTTTCCGCCTGGGCTAGGTCCTGGTTGCTCATGGCAAAACTGGCCAGCATATAAATTAATTGAGGGCTTTTAGGCTTCTCCTCAACCCGTGCGCGGGACTTATCAATAAGCTCCTGGGTGATTTTTTCATAGCTAGCATCACCGTCCGGCAGGTTGCGCTGGGTTTGCAGTAGTTGGTAGATCTCCCAGTCCTCCTTGGCACCTAGATGATGGTAAAACCCCCAAGCCCCCAAGGGGACGGCAACGGCTATGGCAAGTAACGCCCATACGCCGCCGGGATTGCGCGCAGCGGGCGCCGCGACCGGCTGAGTTTCGGCGATCATGGTGCGCTGTAATTCAATTTTTAATTGCTCAAATTGCTCTTGGGTCACCTCCCCCAGAGCGAGGGATTTTTCCAAGTCGGTGAGATGCTCCTGATACAACACTGCCTGGGTAGCATCCTGCTCCGTGTCGGCCTGCAATTTCGCCTGCCAGGTGGAGCGGCGCAGTAGGGGCCAGAAAATAAACCCGCAGGCTAAAAGCACCAGCCCCGCAAATACTGCCATCGTCATAGAGTTACC
>DAOQGS010000895.1:0-1138 GCA_035338675.1 Cellvibrionaceae bacterium | reverse complement strand
CCCGCTAAGGTCAGCGAACAAGTCAAAGACCTCTATTTTGCCGACTATATAAGAACCTGGAACGGCTTTTATCAATCCTTAAAATTAATTGGCTTAGGGGATGTGCGTCAGGCGGAACAAATGTTGGCCGCGCTCATTGACCCAGTGTATTCACCTATGGTGACGGCCTTGCAGGTAGGTGCGGAAAATACCACCCTCACCTCCAGCCTATTGAATGATTTAGCCGATAGTAAGTTAAAGGGCAAAAAAGGTGAGGCGGCTGCGGATGTGGTGGATAAGGTGCTGGATGACACCCCGGTGGATAAATATTTTAAAGATATTAATTCACTCACCAAAGCACCTAAATTAGGCCAGCCACCCATTGGCAGCGCTCTGGAAAAAGTGCGCGATTTACACACCTTTGTGGCGGAAATTGCCCTGGCGCCGGACCCGACGCAAAAAGCCTATGAGGTATCCAAAGCGCGCGCACAAAACGGCGGCAGTAACCCCACCACCGCACTGCGCGCCTATGCCTCCGGCACCCAGGAGCCACTGCGCGGTTGGTTGGAAAGTTTAGCCATTGGCAATTCCAATGTTATTTCCTCAGGCGGCAAGGGTTTTGTGGGCTCGGAGTGGCGCGCCGCCGTTTATAAGCCATACGCGCAATTAATTATGGGTAAATATCCGCTCAACCCTAAAGCCCAGGAAGAGACCGCCGTGTTGGATTTTACGAATTTCTTTAAAACGGGCGGTGTTTTGGATGCCTTTTTTGTGGCCAACGTGGCGCCCTTTGTGGATGCCCGCGATCCCACGCGGGTTAAATCCGTGGATGGGGGCGGAGCTACCTTTTCTGGGGATTTTCTGCGGCAGATGCAAAATGCCCAGTTAATTCGCGGTATGTTTTTTCAAGATGGGCCGGATGCTTTATCCCTGGGCTTTGATTTTAAACCCTTTGAATTTAGCGAAAAAGAAGCGCGCTTTAGTCTGGAATTTGGCAATGAGCGCTTAACCTACAACCACGGGCCTAAATTTTCCTCCACTGTAAAATGGTCGGCGGCGGATGATATCAAACAGCTGCGCATTAATTTTGAAGATGTGAATGGCAAACAACACGAGAAAATTTATACCGGCCAGTGGGCGCTGTTGCGTTTGTTCGACG
>DAOQGS010000894.1:0-1151 GCA_035338675.1 Cellvibrionaceae bacterium | reverse complement strand
AGCATTACCGCACTGGTAAATACCGAAATAAATAAACCCAAAGCTGCGCTGGTGCCTATGGCTTGGTGAATGGATAAACCCATCGCCAATAAAATGGGCACGCCTATGGTACCGCCACCCACACCGGCCAACACCGATAAAAACCCCTGCACGAAGGACGCAAGATAATGCCAAGGTTTGGCGGGCAGCTGCCGCGTAACGGTTTTTTTGGGGCGCACTTGGTTAATGGCCACAAAAATTAAAAACACTGAGAAATACAGCATTAAATAAGGGCTGCGCCAGTAATTAATCACCTGGGCGCCAAGCAGCGTGCCCACTAAAATCCCCAGCCACCAGCGCTTAAGAATAATGACTTGCACGTGATTTTTTTTATAGTGGCTGTAACTGGAGGAAACGGCGGTGGGCACAATACAGGCTAGCGAGGTAGCCAAAGCCATGGCCATGGCGTCGCTGGCAGGCACATTAAGTGTGGTCAGCACCGTAAATAAAACCGGTACTAAAACTGCTCCACCGCCTATACCAAACAAGCCAGCCAAAATACCCGCCGCAACTCCGGCGAGGATTAAATAGGGCAAAAAAGGCAGCAATTGCAGCAGCATAACCAGCGCCTGAATTTAACTGGGCGCTATTTTTTACGGGTGTGTTTCATCAAACGGCGTTTTTTCTCGATTTGCCGTTTGGTTAATTTATTGCGTTTGCCCGCGTAGGGGTTATCGCTGGTTTTAAATTCAAAACGAATCGGCGTGCCGTGTAAATCCAGCGCAGTGCGGAAATATTTTTCCAAATAACGCACGTAATGGTTGGGGATTTCTTCAGTCTGGTTGCCGTGAATGACGATAATGGGCGGGTTGTGGCCGCCGGTGTGGGCAAAACGCAGTTTGATGCGGCGGCCATGCACTAGGGGTGGCTGATGTTCGGTTACGGCGCGCTCGAGTATGCGCGTTAAAAAATTGGTGGAGAATTTTTCCGTGGCGGCCTGATAAGAGCGCTCGATGGACTGATACAAATTGCCCACCCCCGTGCCGTGCAGGGCGGAGATAAAATGCATATCGGCAAATTCCACAAACCTCAGGCGCCGCTCTAGCTCGGTTTTTACATAACTTTTATGGTCTTCTTCCAGGCCGTCCCATTTATTAAGCGCTACCACCAGC
>DAOQGS010000893.1:0-1156 GCA_035338675.1 Cellvibrionaceae bacterium | reverse complement strand
ACGCCTGTTGCAGGCCGCGCCGGATTTAGTGACACTACAACCGTTTTACATCCCCATTTATTCATCCAGCAAACGCGGTAATACCACTATTGCCACTGGGTTAAGCCTCTATCAATTATTGGGTGGCGGCACATTTCGTTTTTTAAATCGCCAACAGCGAGCAGCTTTACCGATAAATAAGCCGAATTTAACCGGCCTGTGGCAATACTGGGATTGCCAAACACATGATGCTGCCCTTACACAACGGGTCGTATCTGCAGCCCAAAAACTTGGCTGCAATCTACAACTAGATACCTATGCAAAAGCCATTGAAATTCTTGCCCCCCATGCATTCCACCTCAGCCTTAATAACGGCACAGAGGTACACAGCAGGTGTTTAATTAATGCCGCAGGCCCCTGGGTAAATGAAGTAGCCGCCCTCAATACACAATTGCCGCAATTAAATATTCAATGGGTGCAAGGCAGCCACCTCGTGATTGACCGCCCGGCATTAAATGGCTGTTATTATTTAGAGTCTCCCATTGATGGGCGGCCTTTTTTTGTATTGCCCTGGCAGGGCAAACAATTAATCGGCACCACTGAAACACCCATTAATAATCCCAGTACCGCCGCGATAACCCCCGCCGAGCGCGACTATTTAATTACCAGTTATCAGCACTTTTTTAGCGGCCCAGCACTTACCCCCGCCGACATAATTACTACCTTTTGTGGTGTACGCGTTTTGCCTGCCAGTACATCCGCACCCCAATTAATTAACCGCGCTAAACGGGACACACAATTTGTGCAAACGCCCGATACCCCTGGCTATTTAGCCCTGTATGGCGGCAAACTCACCTCCTTCTACGCCACCGCCCTAAAGGGTTTGCAGCTACTCGCCCCCGTATTGACCGAGGCGAACCGCCACCTAACATTCACCTCCACCACCATCACACAACCGAAGTTTTAACCCCATGATCATTGCACTTGTTATAGGCCTCACCCTTGCCCTAGTGCTAGGCCCGCTCTTAATGCTCAAACCCAGTAGCGG
The DNA here is from genome assembly GCA_035338675.1 of Cellvibrionaceae bacterium. Taxonomy (GTDB): domain Bacteria; phylum Pseudomonadota; class Gammaproteobacteria; order Pseudomonadales; family Cellvibrionaceae; genus CAMCXE01. The sequence goes on along the minus strand of DAOQGS010000893.1, from coordinate 129 downwards.
ACTGCAAAAAATCGCCCAGCTGCGGCAAAAAGCTGCACAAATGGGGTTGTTAGTACAAGCGCACCATCATCCAGCCATCACCGCTGAAGGTGCCTGGATGTTTTACCTGCTGCCCTGGCCAAGCTTCGC
>DAOQGS010000892.1:0-1165 GCA_035338675.1 Cellvibrionaceae bacterium | reverse complement strand
CCTTTGCTTTGTCTATCTCAGCCCTCGTCTATGCGGGCAACAGCCTCGCCCATGTGGGCGTCGCCAATAACACCCTGCCCATTTCAGCCGCCGGGCAAGCGGCATTCACCGTTGCCAATACCAGTAGCGAAATTGTTTTTATTGTGGGCCACGGCTGTAACGGCGAGGCAGAACCCAAGCCACCGGCCAACCTGGATACCACCAAAATCGACATCACAGTGCGTGCGGCCATAGTTACGGCAACCGGGGCGGCATCTGTGCGCCCCAGCCACCAGGGTGAATTTGGCAATGTAACCCGCAAAGTGAATGAAGACGGCTCCATTAAATTCACCTGGACCAAAGTAGCTGCCCCCACGGCGGATGACGACCAGCTCTACAAAGTCAGCATCCGCTTAAAAACCCCAGCGGCTACTTCCGCCAGCGATTTCGCCATTAAAAAATATCAATTCCTCGCCACCCAAACCTGTGCCGTGCCAGGGGCTGCAGACTACGTATTGGACTGGGGCAGCGCCAATTCGCCCTGGTTGCTCTCCTTCCCTGAAAAGCGCAAAGGCTTTAATAAATACACCCTGGATGCCACAACCCTGGGCGATTTCGCCGTGACCGGCAGCAACACCAAAGCGGCCAAATTAAAAAGTTACTTTGGCGATGCCGCCATAGTGTGGGTGGGCAAACGCGCCTACAGCCCTAACGCCATCACCAGCGATAAAGTTGACCAACTGGCCAAAAAAGATCTCACCTATAGCAACCTCGGCACTGAAACTGGTGTTTCCCTCAGCGCGGATGAAACCATTTGGGTGAGATATTAATGATGAAAATACTAGTGATCTTAGCTGGCCTGCTGGGCAGTGCATTAATTGCTGGCTGCGGCAGTGGCAAATCCGGTGGCTCCAGTAATAACGCTACCAGCAGTTCGTCCAGTAGCTCATCAAGCAGCTCCAGCAGCAGCTCATCCTCCGGCGCCATCAGCGCAGCCCAAACCTACTTGGGCAGTAATAATCTACCGCCGGATTCGGGCATCGCCGCTGCGGCCGTTTTGGATGCAGAAGATTTTGCCCCGAACGCAACGGCCTCTGGGCTGGAAGGCGAATTGCCGCCGCAATAAATTTACTTACCCTAGGGAACCTCTGAAAAATGTAGGCGGCGAAGCTCTGGCTAGGCGAAT
>DAOQGS010000891.1:0-1173 GCA_035338675.1 Cellvibrionaceae bacterium | reverse complement strand
CCTCTTTTAGCTTTATTTATAGCCCCCGCCCCGGCACCCCCGCCGCTGACCTGCCCGATGACACCAGCGAGGAAGTCAAAAAACAGCGCCTGGCGATTTTGCAGCAGCGCATCACCCAGCAGGCCCAAGCTATTAGCCAGGGGATGATCGGTAATATCGAACGCGTATTGGTGACGGGTTATGCGAAAAAAGACCCAGGCCAATTAAGTGGCCGCACCGAGAATAACCGGGTGGTAAATTTCCGCTGCGACCAAGCCCAGCTAATCGGCAAATTCGCCGATATTCTGATTGAAGAAGCCCTGCCCAACTCCCTGCGCGGCAGCCTGATCAGCTCTGAGCTGGACAGTTAATTCGCGCCGAATTGAGCGTGGCACACTGCACAGTCACCGCGCCGGGAGGTTTTCTCCCGGCCCTGATTGAGTTAGTCTTAGCGCTCTTTTGTTCATGAGCCATTAATTCTTGAATACACAAACCCCTGCGGCTGAGTTGACTCCCAACTCGGCCGACACCGCGCCGCACCTGTTGCTCCACCTGGAACCGGTTGAAGCGCGCCGCCTGGCCAATTTAAGCGGGCAATACGACTGTCACCTTAAACAAATTGAACAGCGCCTCTCCATCAGCATTCACAACCGCGGCAATGCCTTTGTTCTAGAGGGCGATGCCGAGCGCTTACAGATCGCCGCCCAAGTGCTTGAACAGCTCTACGCCGAAACCGCCGGAGATAAGCTCATCGCACCGGATGATGTGCACCTGGCCCTACAGGAACACGGTGCCGAGGCCCCCATGGCCGCCGAGCCCACTCAGCCCCCCGAAGTTTATTCCGCCATCCGCACCAAAAAGGGCAATGTAAAAGCCCGTGGCGCCAACCAACAGTCCTATGTGGCGGCGATTCGCACCCACGACATTAACTTTGGTATAGGCCCTGCCGGTACCGGCAAAACCTATTTAGCCGTCGCCTGCGCGGTGGAATCCCTGCTAAAAGACGACGTTGAGCGCATTTTGCTGGTGCGCCCGGCGGTGGAGGCCGGCGAAAAACTCGGTTTTTTACCCGGCGATTTATCGCAAAAAGTGGACCCTTACCTGCGGCCCCTCTACGACGCCCTGTACGAGATGCTCGGGGTTGAGGTAGTGGGTAAACTCATTGAGCGCCAGGTGATTGAAATCGCCCCCCTC
>DAOQGS010000890.1:0-1175 GCA_035338675.1 Cellvibrionaceae bacterium | reverse complement strand
GACGAGCCTACAGGGATGTATTTACGGCGTGTCTGAAATGATGTGTATTCATTGCGGTTGTCTAGGTAGTAATAAATTCAATTCAAGTTAATCAATTCGAGACAGATTAATAAAAGGGTGCTGCTGCTATTGAGCGAGCGAAGCCCCTGTGCCCCCCGCTGTATCCACCCACACATAGTCAAGCCCCAGGTTAGCCAGCCACTCAGGCCCCGCTTGTTCTTTTAACATGCCGATGGTAGCGGCGCTGCCCGCCAATACACATAAGTCCGCCACTACCGTCACTGCCGCAAGATGCTGCACTGGCCAACCGGTTTTGGGGTTGAGGATATGGCCGTAGCGCTTGCCGTTAATTTCAATACCGCGCTCGTAATCGCCGGAGCTGGCTATGCCGCCCTGGCTTAGTTCAATAATCCGCAAGGGAGCAGCGCCCTCGCTGCGTGGGTGTTTAACGCCTATGCGCCAGGGGCTGCCGTCGGGGTGGGGGCCGAGCACGCGGATATCGCCGCCGAGGTTAATAAAGCCCTGTTGGCAACCGGCGTTCCAACACAGGCTGGCCAGGCGATCGGCAGCGTATTCTTTGACTATGCCGCCAAAATCCAACTGCATGCCAGGCGGAAAGCTAAGTGTTGGTGGCTGCCAGAACACCTGGTGCCAGCCGATGCGCGCAAGTAATGCGTCGATCTGGCTCTGCTGGGGCAGGCGGCCGGATTTAAAATCCCAGGCTTCGCGCAGTAGGCCGGAGGTAATATCGAATAACCCATCGCTCTGCTGGTAACAGGTTTGGGCGTAATTGAGCAGGCTGGCGGTCTCCTCGTCCACCCGGATTTCACCACCTGCTGCTGCCACCCGATTAATCTGGCTTAACAGGCTGTCTGGCCGGTAGCGGGAGTAGCGCTTTTCCAGTCGGCAAGCTTCGGCCATGGCTAGGTTTGCAAGGGTGCGCAGGTGCCCGGCATCCGCCCCGTAGAGTTGCAGCTCACAGGGGGAGCCCATAGCGGTGAAGGGGAAGCTAAATAGCTGCACGGTTACAGGTGTTTGCGCAGGTTCACCACCAGGCTGCCCTGGCGTTCAAGCTGGTAGCCGGCCGGTTTGTCATCCACCGGCTGCAGCCATTCCAGCCCTAGGTTCATACCCGCAAAGGGGCCAGAGCTGAAATGTGCACTGAGGCCCAGGCC
>DAOQGS010000889.1:0-1179 GCA_035338675.1 Cellvibrionaceae bacterium | reverse complement strand
GCACTGGGCGAGCCATTTAAAACAATCCGCCTGCACCAGTTGGTGTTTATCGCCGTAGATTTTATTCAGCTCAAAGTTTTTTTTCGCCCAATGTAAATAGGTGTTGGACATATCCACACTGACACTACTCTTAGCGCCGCCTAAAATCCCTTGCACCGTGATGCTCGCGGTATAACAAAAGAGGTTTAATACCCGCTTGCCTTTGGCCTCAGCCGCCACCATACGGCGCAGTGGCCTATGATCTAAAAATAGGCCTGTGTCTAAATAACTGGTCAAATTAACCCAGTATTCCGCCAAGCCTTCCTGCACGGAAAAATATTCACCATCGCTATTTTGCAGTTTTTCATACTGCTGTTTGCCTTTATTGCGCTGGCGAGTTTTGATGGCGAGCTGTTCTGGGCGCTGATTAAATACCTCACACACGGCGGCTATAATTTCATCAAAGCGTTTAGCGGCGGCGGCAGGGTCAATGGATTTGGGGGCGGCGTATTCCTGTACGTGAATGGACTCGCCGTAAATATCAATGGCGGCGGAGTATTCGGGCATATCGGCATCGTACAGGCGGTAGGCGTCTATGCTGTTTTTTTCAATCCAGCTTTTAAACTGTTTTAAATTCTTGCGCAAACGATTGGCGAGCATGGTGGCGCCATTACTTAAGGGCGGCAGCGGCTGCTCGGCAGTTTGTTTAGGCGTCGGCCCGTCCTCGCGCAGGGTAGCCACTTCCGGCGGCAATACTTGATATAAAATTAATTCACTGGCGATGGTGCCATTAAATAATTTATAGCGTTTATTGGAGCGCAGGCGCAGCTCTTTGGCGAGTTCCGTATTACCGGTAAATACTCCAAAGGTCCAGCCGGTGCACTGGGCTTTTACCACGCGGCCTAAATCCTGGTAGGTATTTTTTAGAGTTTCCACTTCCCCTAGGCGTTCACCATAAGGCGGGTTAGTTAAAATCAAACCCTGCTCCCAGCTGGAGGGTTTTTCAAAGCGGGCGATACCAGCGCGTTTTAATTGGATGAAATCCCTAAGGCCTGCGCGCTCGATATTATTGGTGGCGGCTTCTAATACCCGTGAAAATTCGTCGCAGCCGAGCATTAAGGGCAGGCCCTTATTGATACTGGCCGCGCGCTGCTCTTGCGCTTCGGTAATTAATTGCTGCCAGGCGCTGGCGTCAAAATT
>DAOQGS010000888.1:0-1181 GCA_035338675.1 Cellvibrionaceae bacterium | reverse complement strand
GTATCCAGTGCGGCATCGGTTTGTACCGATTTGGTTTGCGTGGCGACAAAATTAATTTTTTGCCCGGGCACGGCTACGACCGGAATCGACCAGGTGAGATCGCGGGCGCTGGTTTGTTCAAAAACTTCTACCGTTTGGTAGGCGCTACTGGGAAGCGTTTGCCGCTCGACCAGGTTAAACAATTTGCGCTCTTCTTTGGGTTTATTAAATTCCGTCGCTACGATGGTGCAGCTTTTGGATAGAGCGTGTCGCTCAACTACCCGCAGCATAATGTGGCTTAAATCCCGCTGGCGTTTGGTTGCACTAACCGAATCTATGCCGCCAAAACTCAGCTTAAATCCTTTGAGTAAATTGGTATCGGCAACGCCGGTGAGATCAAAGGTTTTGTTGTACAGCTCCTCAGGCGTTAATAGGCGTTTACCGCCGGTATAAATCGCTGGGCTTTCTGTGGCTTCCGCTGCAGGGGCCTTGCCTCTAAACCAATCACTCATGAGCATTTCAACCAACAAGGGTTTTAGGGCGAAGTTATTGGCTGTGAAAAAGTCAGCAAAATGATTTAGCGCGGTTAATTTAGCGTCGTATTGAGTCGAGCTAAGATTGTCATCCAAGAGTGACTCTCCAAACAGTGCAGGCCACCAGAATTTAACGGTGCCTGTGGCAAAGCGAGGATCTTGCGCAATTAATTCGGCGGCTTGGTGTAAAGAATTGAGCGGATCAGGCGTTAGAGCCTGCTCAAAGCCAGGCAATCGCATATCGCGATACCAGGTATCACCCGCCTTGTATAACTTGGAGCGTCGATAGCTGTCATCCAGCGCATTTGTGCCCCTTGGCTGATCGTGAAATGTGCCGCGCTCGCCAAAATGCTGGAATGCACCCGCCAGCGGATCCAAACGGGTGTGGCATACCGTGCAGGCTGAGTTGTTGAGTGTGGGGTTGTCGTTATCGCTCAGGGCTGCAGAGTCGATAGTGCGCGCTGCAGAATTTTCAATATCCACACCCAGAAAATGTTGATAGGTCCAGCGTGAGCGCGCGCGGTTGCGATTGGTCGCCGTGGTTGGGTATTGCTGCAAAAATGCCGGTTCCGATAAAACACCAGCGTGGGGAATTGCAATTTCCTGGGAGGCGGTCCAATCGTATTTGGGCTGGGCGCGCGGGCCGGTAGAAATGTGTTGGCCGCGGTT
>DAOQGS010000887.1:0-1183 GCA_035338675.1 Cellvibrionaceae bacterium | reverse complement strand
CACTCATTTAAGCATTCGCAACCTGACGCTAGTGGACAGCCTCGACCTTGAATTAGCGGCGGGGCTTACGGTGCTGACGGGGGAAACCGGCGCAGGTAAATCCATTTTGCTGGACGCCATCGGCCTGTCCCTGGGCGATAGAGCCGACGCCGACAAAATCCGCCAGGGCGAGGACAAGGCGGAAGTGAGCGCCCAGTTCGACCTCGCCGCCCGGCCAGATATTCTCGCCTGGTTAGAAGCGGAGGATCTTGCCCAGCAGGCCGAGTGTATCCTGCGCCGCAGCCTCAGCCGGGAGGGCCGCTCCCGCGCCTTTATTAACGACCGCCCGGTAACATTGACCCAATTGCGCACCCTCGGCGAACAGTTGATTAACCTGCACAGCCAACACGAACACCAAGCTCTCATGGACACCGCCCACCACCGCTGGCTGCTGGATCACTTCGGCCAATTGCAGGGCCAGCTGCAACCGGTTAAAGAGGCTTTTAACCGCTGGCAGCAGCTTAGCCAGGAGTATCAGCGCGTGTGCGCCCAGGCGGATGAACTCAACGCCCGCTTCCAACTTCTCAGTTATCAAGTGGAGGAGTTCGATCAGCTGGCGGTGCAGGAGGGAGAACTTGAGCACTTGGAGCTCCAGCAAAAACAACTCACCCACGCCGATGCTTTTAACCAGTGCTGCCAGAGCGTGGTGGACATCTGCCAAGCCGATAAGGGCCTGCGGGATCGCCTCTACCGGGCCATTCAGCTGTTGGGGCAAGTGCCCATCGAGCACAAATCCGTGCAGGAGGCCCAGGCCCTGCTGCAAAGCGCGCAAATTAATATTGAAGAAGCTAGCAGCGAGCTGATGCACGCGCTAGACGCCAACCACCATCTGGACGGCGACTTGCCCTCCATCGAGCGGCGCCTCTCTAGCCTATACGAAATGGCCCGTAAACACCGGGTTAAACCCACGGAATTGGTGGACTTGCACGGGCGTTTGAGCGCTGAGCTGGCCGGGCGTAAAAGTGGCGATGAACAATTGGCAGGCCTTGAGAGCGCCATAGCGGCAGCCCTCAAACACTACCAAAGCGCAACCCTCGCATTAAGCCAAGCCCGCAACTCGGTGGCCCAGGATTTAAGTGAAAAGGTAAACCTGCAGTTGGCCCAGTTAAGCCTCGGCCACGCCGAGTTTAGTATCAGCCTAAAC
>DAOQGS010000886.1:0-1199 GCA_035338675.1 Cellvibrionaceae bacterium | reverse complement strand
GTAGCGCGTATTTATGGCTTAAACCGCAACGCCGCAAAAACCCGCATCGAATTTTTATTGCAGCAATATCAATTAGCTGCCCGCAAAACCCAAATGGCAGGCACCTTAAGCGGTGGGCAAAAACAGCGTTTGGCCCTCGCTTGTGCCGTATTACATCAGCCGCGTTTATTATTTTTAGACGAACCCACCTCGGCGGTGGACCCGGAAAATCGCCGGGAATTTTGGGAGCGTTTATTTGACCTGTGCGAACAGGGCACCAGCATTTTAGTTTCTACCCATTATATGGACGAAGCCGAGCGCTGCCACGGCCTGGCCATTATGGACCAGGGTGAATTAATGGCCCAAGGCAGCCCCCAAATACTGATGGAACAGATGGCGGCCCATGTGGTGGAAGTGGATGGTGAGAATGTGCGGGCACTAAAAAATACACTCTTGCAATTAAGCCCCATTTTATCCGCCGCCCAATTAGGCACCCGCCTGCGGGTATTAATATGCAAAGAGATAAACGCACCTGCCGATTGGTTGCGCGCCCAGCTGCCCGCGCAGTATCAGGTCAACCAGGTGCGGCCGAGCCTTGAAGATGTTTTTGTAATGAGCACGCGCAAGGCCCGCCCCCATGTTTAATCCCCTATTGATATTGCGGCGCATATTCGCCATTACCGGTAAAGAATTTAAAGAATTGCGCCGGGATAGACTCACCTTCGGCATGGTGGTGATGGTGCCATTAATTCAATTAATTTTATTTGGCTACGCCATTAATACCGATGTGCGCGGCCTTTCGGTGGGCGTGGTGGATTTCAGCCAAAGCCATTTTAGCCGCGCCGCCATTGCCAGTATCAGCGCCACTGGTGTGGCCCGTTTTACCCACTCGTTTAATTCCATCGCCGAAGCGGAAGCGGCCATTACCGCAGGTAGCGTGCATGGGGTATTGGTGTTGCCAGACGATTTTAGCCGCCGCATTGAAGATAGCCTTAACCCATCGCTCACCCAGGGCGATCGCCCCAAACGCCGCTTGGGCCAATGGTTAGTGGATGGCTCCGACACCTTAGTCGCCTCGGCCATTAAAAACCTGCGTTTATTGCCCCTGGATGAAATTCTGGGCGCACGCGCTAAACAATTAGAACCCACTTTTGACATGGCGTTTTATTTTAATCCTGAGCAGCGCACAGCTATTAATATAGTGCCGGGCCTACTGGCGG
>DAOQGS010000885.1:0-1210 GCA_035338675.1 Cellvibrionaceae bacterium | reverse complement strand
CCTGAGGGTCATCAGGCTCCGCAGTAAAAATTGCCCCGACGCGAAATTGCGCCTCACCTATATCCAGGTTATCGCCAACCTTTACATTCAGCCGCTCGGCAAGTTTCCCATTCACCCAGGCCTGCCCAGGTTCAGGCTGGCCCGCTAGAGCCTGACGCTGCTCGTCGAGCACTTGCCCATAAAAGGGGTAACCCGCTTCAACGGCTTTAATTTGCGCCAACTGGCCATCATCGGCCTGGCTTGCATAGGCCATGGACTGAAATTCAATAGCCCGGCTGCTGCGCTCGGTGAAGGGCGCGATGAGTTTTTGCACAGATTCAGCTAGGGGTTTACTGGTTTCTACGCGCACATCGGCGGCTAATAATTCTTTCGCCGAGCGGGCCACCGAGTGTTCAATGCGCGCTGTTAATAAGTGCAAATTCAGCAGTGTGGCCATGGCCACCACCAGGCTAATAAACATCAGGCGCACGTTGCGGCTGCGCCACTGCCGCCACAGTAGGGTAAACGCCAGGCTCACGGCGCAAGCTCCAAGCGGCCAGCGCTCATGCGGTAGCGTTTATCACAGCGGCTGGCTAAGGCTAAATCGTGGGTTACTAAAACTAGGCTGGTGCCCTGGTGTTTATTGAAGGCAAAGAGAAGATCGGCAATGGTGCTGCCGGTTGTTTCATCCAAATTGCCCGTGGGTTCATCGGCAAATAACAGCGGCGCCCGGCAGGCAAAGGCTCGCGCCAAGGCCACCCGCTGCTGCTCACCGCCGGATAATTGCGCCGGGTAATGGCCGGTGCGCTCACCTAAACCCACCGCCTGTAAATATTCGCAGGCCAGCGCTTCTGCCCTGTCCACCGCCCGCACTTCCAGGGGCAACAGCACATTTTCCAGTGCCGTTAAACCATCGAGCAGCTGAAAGTTTTGAAACACAAAGGCAATAAACCGGCCGCGTACCGCCGCTCGCGCTTCTTCATCCAAGCCGCCGACATCCTGCCCGGCGATGCTAATACGCCCTTGGCTTGGCACATCTAAGCTTGCCATCAGGGTAATTAAAGTGGTTTTACCCGAGCCTGAAGCGCCGATAATCGCCACCGATTCGCCTTTATGCACGGTTAGCGAAACTTGATGCAACAAAGGTAAGCGGCTACCGTCTGACAGACTCACCTCGTGGCTTACATTTGAGACTTCCAACATGATTTCATCGCTCATTCGCGCAGTTACC
>DAOQGS010000884.1:0-1216 GCA_035338675.1 Cellvibrionaceae bacterium | reverse complement strand
GACTTAAGATAAATTCATCCGCCGTGGCACTGCCCTGCAGTTTATCAAAGCCGCTAAAGTGCGTGGTTGAAGCGGTGTCGGTGCCCACACCCACCGTCCAATCGCCGCCGTTGTCTTCGTTGATGATCCAGCGGCTGGCGGCGCTTGCAGTACTGGTTAATTGCGCACTGCGGTTGGCGGTGAGCGGCTGAGCCGTCACTTTTTTCACCCCGCTGACACCCAACCAGCTGGCGCCATCGCTGGTGAGATTGAGGTTGTCGCGGTAATTAACGAATAACTCATCCCCTGCTTGGCCCCCAGCTGCCAATTTAACCTGGGTCACCTCAGGATCTAGCCTGATGCTATCCGCAGCGGCCGCAGCGCCGGTAAACGTCTCAATACCGCCAAAGCCTAGGTAGTTAGTCTGCTCGCCAGTGGCCCGGATCACGCCTGTATCGTTGCGTGTAAAACTCCAACTATTCGCGCTGTTACGGGCTGTTAAAGTGTCCTCGCCTTCGCCGCCCTCAAGAGTGCCCATGCTGCCCAGCGCACCAATCTCAAACGTATCCGTACCGCTATTGCCCTGCAGGCGACCAAAACCGGTAAAGGTATAGGCGTTATTGAGATTGCCGCTGCCAGGGCCATTAACGAACCATTTGTTCGCTGCAGCTGTTGCGCTTAAGCGGTCGTTGCCCGAACCGGTCAACACATCAAAGCCGGTAAACTGACCCACCACATCAAGGCTTGGCGTACTCAATTTACCCTCGGTGGCACTGAGCAGTGTCCACAGGTTGGCCGCCGAAAAACTTTTTATTTCATCCGAACCTGCCCCTGCGCTAAGGCGTGTGACTTTGGCTCCGGTCTGTAGCGTGAGACGGTTATTGCCCTCGCCTAAATTAATTTGGCTAATGGCTGCGGCTAGGGTTATATCATCGGTACCCTTGGCGCCAGTAATGTGGTTAAACCCACTAAATTGGCTGCTCGAACCGGGTTGGACAGCCGCCCAAACTTGGCCTGCGGCGCGCTCATTGCTACTGGCGTTAATCACCCACTGTAAATCCACCGCAAGGTTGGCAAAACTTAACTGATTATCCCCACCGGCCAGGGCCACCCAATTATTCGCGCCGCTGTAGCTCAGCGCCGTTTCATCGCCATTAAAAATAACGCCATTGGCAGTGGAGGATAAATCCCAACGGCTAGCCGCCAATTGGCTCTCCACCGTGTTGGTGCCACCATC
>DAOQGS010000883.1:0-1223 GCA_035338675.1 Cellvibrionaceae bacterium | reverse complement strand
ATTAACAACAGGAATTTGGCAAGATTAATTAACGTCAATATTCATCCCGCTGTGCGTCATAAATTCAGCGCAGCCAGAATGACTTAAGTGCCATTGGGCAGGGGTTAGAATTTTTAGAAGTAAAAATGTGGCCGACTAAACAGCCTGTTAAAATAGCACCCGAAGACGGTCGTTTGCAGGCGTGTCTCGCCTCACACATAAAAGCAGTGGTTACCCGCCAGTCCTTAAACGCCTCCAGGCTACCGCCAAAACCTGCCCTGCCAACTACTGTGCAGCCCGCAAAACACCCAGCACCGTCGAACACGTCACCTGCGCCAGCTACTCTCGTTCCCAGGCTCTGCGTGGGAACGCATATTGAGATTGCGTGGAAAAGATTCGCAAACTTAAGGCAAAATAAGCTTGCGCTCCCACGCAGAGCGTGGGAACGAGATAAAAATAAATTGTTAAAAAAGGAATAATTAAGATGCTAAGACCCGCCGAACCCAAAGACGCCACCGCCATTGGCACCATCCGCGTGGCCGCCTGGCAAGCCGCGTACAGCCATTTTCTACCCGAGGATTTTTTAACCGGCTTAGATCCCAACGCGAATTTGGATTTTTTGCGCACCCAATTGGCCCAACAAAGTGATGATTTTAGAGTGTGGGTTGCCGAAGCAGACCCAATAGTTGTGGGCTTTTGTATTATCGGCAAACCGCGCTATCAAGCAGGCCCGAGCAGCTTAGAAATTTGGGCCATTAATGTATCACCCTATTATTGGCGCAAGGGTATAGGCCAGCAGTTATTAACTCAGGTAATTAATTACTATAAACATCAATATGCACAATTAACCCTCTGGTGCATCAAAGGTAACCTACCCGCCCAGCGCTGTTATGAACAATTGGGTTTTATGCCCAGTGGGCAAGCGCGTTCAACCACTCACCTCACTGGGCACCCGCTGCACGAGATTGAATATATCAAAACCCTTTAGGCTATTTGCAACGAGTTTCTTATTAACCCGGCGGCAAAATAGATCAGGACGATCTTTTTTGTCGCCGGGTTAATAAGTGCGCCAGCTCACGCTTTTTGGCAAATACGTGTATTTACGTATTCACAGGGCAAGCAAATAAGGGCTAACTGCAAAAACCCTTTTTAACCGTGTCTTTCGATCCCTTTATTGGAGCTCCCTATCATGCCCACACCATTAAGAATCAAAACCCAGCTGCTGGGTACGCTCGTCTTTATAA
>DAOQGS010000882.1:0-1226 GCA_035338675.1 Cellvibrionaceae bacterium | reverse complement strand
AAGGGGTAAAGCGGTGTGGTATCAGTAAAGGCATAACCGCGTTTGGCGGTGGGTTTGTAGTTGTAATAGACCGGCAGCTGCCCCACCGAACGGGCAATACTCACCGGCAACTTACCGCCGGGGTTAACCTCACCGAATAAAACCCGCGCCAGGGCCGTGCCAGTTTCTTGGCCTAGATACCAGGCTTCGATGATAGCGGGGGCTGTGCTGTGAATTTTTTCAATGGCCAGGGGGCGGCCGTTATTGAGCACCACCACCGTGGGTTTGCCCAGGGCCAGCAGTGCATCCACCAATTCTTGCTGCTCGCCAAATAGGGTTATGTCGGTGCGATCCCCCAAGTGCTCCTCACCCCAGGCCTCCCGCGAGGTGCCTTCGTTATCCCCCACCACTACCACCGTAACATCGCTCTGAGCGGCAACAGCCACCGCCTCTTTGATGAGGGCGCGGTTTTTTTGCGGATCCGCAGGAGTAATAACATTCCTATTCCAGCGCTCCTTTGACAGGCTCTGAGCGGCAATTGAGTCGCTGCCCGGCTGCCAGTTGTCCTCGGTAATCTTCACACCCAAGGCGCTATTAACCACTACTTTTGGCCCCAGATAATTTTTAATGCCCTGCAGAATAGTAGTGGTACGGCGGGGCACATCGCTGTAGCCGCCCAGCAGAGTTTCGTTGATGTGGGGGCCGATCACGGCGATGGATTTAAGGGCTTTTTTATTTAGCGGCAGGGTATTGCTGTCGTTTTTTAACAGCACGATGGATTGCTCGGCCGCCCTCAGCGCCACCTTGCGCGCCGCCTCAGAGCCCACGCAGGCATCGGCTTTTTTCTCGTCTACATAGGGGTTTTCAAACAGGCCCAGGGCGAACTTGGGCTTTAACACTCCAGCCACCGCCTGATCCAAACTCGCGGGGGTAATTTTGCCCTCGTCGATCGCCCGCTTTAACAGGGCATAGGTATCACCTGAGGGGGTTTCAATGGCGACACCGGCGTTAAAGGCTTTAATGGCCGCACCATAGGGATCAGCCGCCAGGTGATGGCGGCTCGCCAACTCAGGAATAGCAAAATAATCACTCACCACTATGCCGTCAAAACCCCATTCCTTGCGCAAAATGGTCTGCAACAGCTTGGTATTGGCATGGGAGGGAACGCCGTCAATTTCGTTGTAGGACGCCATCACACTGCCTGGGTGGCGGGTTTTAATCACGGCCTCGAAGGGGAATAAAAACAC
>DAOQGS010000881.1:0-1227 GCA_035338675.1 Cellvibrionaceae bacterium | reverse complement strand
CGCAGGTAGTGAGAAGGCATCATTTGCTGCAAATAACACTCGGTTACCGCGGCGGAAACTCAGCATATGAATATGGCTAAACACCGCGTTATAGGTGGCCGTCTCGTGGTGGTATAAACGGCTGTCGGCAAAGGTATTGGCCGCCACCAAACCGCCTGGATTTAAAACCGCTTGCACTTCTTGCAAAAATTCGCGGGTCATTAAATGTTCGGGAATATAGTCGCCATTAAATGCATCCAGCACCACCAAGTCCCATTTTTTGCCCTGCCGTCCGGCGCGTTTAATAAATACCCGCGCATCTAATAATTCGGTTATTACCTGTGGGTTTTCTTGGTACGCAAAAAAGCGCTGGGCCGCTTTTACCACTGCCGGGTCAATTTCCACCGAGGTAATTTGCGCACTGGGCAATAATTGATGAAACACCATGGGCAAGGTGCCGCCCCCTAACCCCACCACCAAAATGTTTTTAGGCTCGGGTTTAATCAATAGAGATGCCAGTACCATTTTGGTGTAATCAAACACGAGTTTTTTTCCATCGTTTAAAAACACACAGGATTGGTTGTGGTTTACCTTGTCGTGCAATACAAAACGCATGCACCGCTGCCCGTCCGCTTCACTGACAATAATATTGCGATACAGCGAACGCTCTTCGTGCAGAATTCCCGCCTGTACCCATGAAGGCAGGCTAATCAAAAGTAATGCGATAAGCGCAGAGAACATGCGATACATATTTACTTCTCAGTTGGTGGAGTGAACAAGGATACTCGCGAGCCAGGATCAATGGATAAAGGTGGTGACACGCGCTGAATACATCCGTAGGCGCGCCCAAAAGATCCCTCTTATTAAAACGCCTATTTCTTTACTGCACAGGCATACGGCTATGGGCGGCTATCAACAGCAGTCCATTCAGGCAAAAAACAGCCACCGCCGCCAGCAATATTTGATTTATCTCCCACAGTGCCACCAAATAAAAAGAGGTGGCCAAAGTGCCTAAGGCGCTGCCGAGGGTAGAGACAAAATACAGCACGCCCGCTGAGGCGCCGCTCGATTCCCGCGATTGGGTTAACAAACGCACCGAATAGGGCGATACCATTCCCATCACAATAGACGGCAATAAAAATAACAATAATGAAGCCGCCAGCGAGCCGTAGCGAGCATCCACTATGCGATCAAAAATAGCAGCCATAATAGGTTGGGCGATAAACACCACCGGTAAAATTAATAACC
>DAOQGS010000880.1:0-1229 GCA_035338675.1 Cellvibrionaceae bacterium | reverse complement strand
ACCAGGCGGCGGTAAATGCCTGCGCACACAATTGCGCCCAATGGGGCCTAGCAGCCGAAAGCGTATTGGCCGATTGCGGCGATGGAATAAACCAACGCTTTGATTTAATCCTCTGTAACCCGCCTTTTCACCAAGGTTTTAATGTAGAAAATCAACTCACCCAGCGTTTTTTAGCCGCCGCCGCTAAACGGCTTAACACTACTGGCGCGGCTTTTTTTGTAGTCAACCAATTTATTGCTCTAGAGCGCAAAGCCGGGGAATATTTTAAACACTGTGAGCTTAAAAGCAGCGATGGTCGCTTTAAAGTGCTGCGCTTAACCCAGCCTAAAATTTAGGATTATTATGCCGCATACTGCCAATAAACCTTTTTATTTAGTCGGCCACCGGGGCCTACCCGCCTATTACCCTGAAAATACCCTAGCGGGAATTCTCGCCGCCATAGCCGAAGGCGCCGACGCAGTAGAATTTGATATTCAAATTAGCAAAGACAATATTCCAGTGGTTATTCACGACGACACTTTGTTGCGTACCACCGGTATTAACGGTGATTTAGCCGATTACACCTATTCCCTTTTAGAGCGCATCAGCGCCCACGAGCCTGAACGCCTAGGCCAAAGCCATTTGCCCGAGCCTATTGTAAGCCTCGCCAAATTAGTTCAAGAATTAAAAAAATGGCCGGAGGTGCACGCTTTTGCAGAGATTAAAAGCGAGATTTTTAAACGCCAAACTCGCGAAAAAACCCTGCACAGCATTGCCACCATTCTCACCCCCATTAAATCCCACTGCAGCATTATTTCTTTTGACTACGAAATTCTAAGCCTCGCCCGCGCGGCGGGTTTCAGCATCGGCTGGGTATTAAACGCCATGGATGAAACCTCCCTCGCCTGCGCCCTAGCCCTCGCACCTGAGTTTTTAATTATCGACTACAACCAAATTCCGCCAAGCGGCCCTTGGCCCGGCCCCTGGCGCTGGTTTGTCTACGATATTACTGATGGGCCAAGCGCTGCTGCAGCCATTAAAAAAGGCATCACCTATATTGAAAGCTGGGATGCACGCGGGTTAAAACAGTATTTTGACGCACTATGACCTAATTATTATCGGCGCTGGCATCCACGGCGCAGGCTTTAGCTACATTGCACAGGCACTGGGGCTTAACTGCTTATTAATTGAAAAAAACAACCGTGTGGGCGCTGCCACATCTGCCAATAGCTCCAAATTAATTCACGGCG
>DAOQGS010000879.1:0-1231 GCA_035338675.1 Cellvibrionaceae bacterium | reverse complement strand
TGCGTTAAAACAAGAAAATCCACGCATTTTCGTAAGTTTAACGCAGCGAAGGCAAAGTAGATCAGAACGATCTATTTTGCCGCCAGGTAATAAGTTACTCCCAGTTTTTACCTCCAACTTCCCTTCAGAATTACACGAGGAAGGGCACCCACAAGGGGCGCCCCTACGGCTATTTCAATCGAAGCATACTCAACATAATGGCGTTGCCTTCCCACCACCTATGCTAAAATCCGCGCCTTTTTAATTCCGGCCAAGCTAGGCCCGTATTGATTTAGGTACGCACTATGGCAAACAAAGTGGCAGTTATCATGGGCTCCCAGAGCGATTGGAGCACCATGCAAGCGGCGGTAGAAGTCTTAGAGCAGATGGGTGTGGAGTGCACCGCTGAGGTGGTGTCCGCCCACCGCACCCCCCATAAACTCAGCGAATTTGCTGAATCCGCAGCGGATAAGGGCTATGCGGTGATAATCGCCGGGGCTGGCGGGGCGGCGCATTTGCCGGGCATGGTGGCGGCTCATACGCGCTTGCCGGTGCTGGGTGTGCCGGTGCAAAGCAAGGCTTTAAGCGGCGTGGATAGCCTGTATTCCATAGTGCAAATGCCCAAGGGCGTGGCGGTGGGCACCTTGGCTATTGGTGTGGCCGGTGCCTTTAATGCTGGCCTGTTGGCTTGCCAGATTCTGGCGCTTACCGACCCTGCCCTGGCGCAAAAAATCGAGCAGTTCCGCACCCAACAGACCCAAGCGGTGCTGGATAACCCAGACCCCCGCGCGCAGTCTTAAGGGCAGCTCCATGAAACAGCGAATTTGGGTCCTCGGCGCGGGCCAATTGGGCGCCATGTTAAAACACGCGGGTATGCCGCTGGCCTTAGAGGTGTGCCCGGTGGATATAGATGACCACACCGCCCCCGCCCTTGCCGCCTGCGATTGGGTAACCGCCGAGCGGGAATTATGGCCCCAGACCCTGGCCACCCAAACCCTTGCCGGACACCCTAATTTTGTGAATAAAGATGTATTTGGCCGCCTGGCCGATCGCAAAACCCAAAAAGAATTAATTGATTCTTTAAATATCAAAACCGCCCCCTGGCGTTTAGTTGCAGGCGACATTACAGCTGCGCAATTGCGCGCTGATTTAGGGGAAAAGGTGCTGCTTAAACGCCGCACCGGCGGTTACGACGGCCGCGGCCAACACTGGTTAAAAACTCCTGCTGATGCGGTGCCCGATGATTGGCAAG
>DAOQGS010000878.1:0-1252 GCA_035338675.1 Cellvibrionaceae bacterium | reverse complement strand
GGCTTAGATGCCTATGAAAAAGCGCCGAGCCTGGATGACAAAGGCAACGCCGTTTGGTTGGAGCCTGTTACACAATCTTCGGACACTTCTATTTTGCGCAGCGTGGATGGCCCATTTGATTCAGAAGGTGGCCTGCGCTTGTTAAAAGGTAATTTAGGGCAGGGCGTAATTAAAATTTCCGCCGTGGCGCCTGAATATCGCGTGGTGGAAGAAGAATGTATTGTGTTCGACGATCAAGACGATTTAATCGCGGCGTTTAAGCGCGGTGAATTAAATCGCAATTTTGTTGCGGTGGTGCGTTTTCAAGGCCCCCGCGCCAACGGCATGCCGGAATTACACAAAATGACGCCGCCTTTGGGGCTGTTGCAAGATCGTGGTTATAAAGTGGCTTTAGTGACTGATGGGCGCATGTCCGGTGCTTCTGGAAAAGTGCCCTCGGCGATCCATTTATCGCCTGAGGCGCTCTGCGGCGGGATACTGACCCGTGTGCGCACGGGGGATCGCGTCCGTTTGGATGCCAATACCGGCTCGATTGATGTGTTGGTGAGTGAAGAAGAATTGGCGGAGCGAATTCCCGTCACTCAACCGCAGCGCGCGCAGGATTTGGGCCGCAATTTATTTGGTGGCTTCCGCAGTTTAGCTGACCTTGCCAGTGAAGGCGGCAGTGTATTTAACTCCTGTATCGATTTTTAATTAAAGGGCAGCAAAAGCTGCCTTTATTTTTTTCATTTAAAAAAGTGAGTGTGCCGTGACTATTACACGCGATTATTTAACTCCCATTGGCGTGATGCCAGTAATTGTAATTGACTCTGTTGAGCATGGAGTTCCAGTTGCCGAAGCGCTGTACGCAGGCGGCATCAAAGCCGTTGAAATTACCCTGCGCACCCCAGCAGCCCTGGGTGCTATTAAAGCCATTAAAAAGGCCTGCCCGCATATTATTGTGGGCGCAGGCACCTTGGTGAATGAAAAAAATGTTGAGGAAGTGGCCGAAGCGGGTGTTGATTTTGCTGTTTCCCCCGGCATGACGGTAAGCCTCATTAAAAAATCCGCTGAATGCGGCGTGAAATTATTGCCCGGTGTTGCTACCTGCTCAGAAATTTTATTGGGCATGGAGCACGGCCTAAGCTGTTTTAAATTATTTCCCGCCACGGCAGTGGGCGGTTTGCCGCTATTAAAATCTATTTATGGGCCCCTGCCGCAGGTGAGCTTTTGCCCCACTGGCGGTTTAACGCTGGATGATTTCACCCAGTAT
>DAOQGS010000877.1:0-1254 GCA_035338675.1 Cellvibrionaceae bacterium | reverse complement strand
CATTCCCAGCAGGTCAATAAGTTCATCGCAATAAGGTGTAATCTCTTTGGGGCTAAGCCCGTGTAAACGGCCGAAGTACTGAATATTTTCCCGCGCGCTGAGCCGTGTATAAAGGCCGGTGTCGTCCGCTAAACAGCCCATGGTGCGCCGGGCTTGATTGGCTTGGGAGCTAATGGAATAACCGCCGATATGCACATCACCTTCAGTGGCTGAAATTAAACCGTAAATAATCCGCATTAATGTGGATTTACCCGCGCCGTTCAACCCTAAAATAGCGGTAATGGCGCCATCGTGAAATTGTGTGGTTAATTGATTTAATGCCGTGATTGGTGCGCCATTTTTGCTCGTAAAATGTTTACTCAAGCGCTGTATATCAATCATGGCGGGCCTCCTGAGTTAAATCATGGGGCTCCTGGGCCGCAGGATCTGCGCCTAAATAAAAGGGCAATGGGGCAATGGCCTGGCTGCATTCGGTGGGTAGCCGCGCGCTGGGTGTATTAATAAATTGCGCAATTAAATTGGGTATGCAGCCTAGGGTTGATACCACGTGGTTGCCGCCTGGCACCTCCAGCATCTGGTGATTTAATTGGGTCAGCGCCACCAGATCGGCCCAGGGTTTGGGGGTAACTGGGTCCAAGGCGCCGGACAATAAAAAAGTCGGTGTTTGGTTGATTTGGGGGTTGGATATTGAGTTCGCAAGCGGCGCTGTTTTGGGCCAGTTGGCGCATACCGCTAATTTATCCTCAACTAAATTTACGCCCATAAAAATTGGCTCAGGCGCTGGGGCTTGCGGGGCAGCCGCCAAGTCTTCATTGCAAATAATGCTGTAATACAAGCCTTCTGCAATGGAGAGCTGCTCGCTGTTGGCTTCCGCTAAAGCGCTTAGGGTGCCTAATAATTGATAATTGCCATCGGCGGCTTCTTTTAATGCCCGCGGCGCGAGGCTGGTTAATTCACGGGAATAAAGGGCGGAAATTAATAATTGCGCAAACCGACGCGGCGTAAAAATCCATTCTCTGGGTTTTTGATTTAACGGGTCGGGCAAGGTGATGTGTTCGGGTTTATTCGCCTCTTCGGCCAGTTGTAAATGACGGGTAATAGTCTGCGCGTTGAGGGCCAAATCACCATAATGCTGCTGGCAAAGCGGGTCCGCCTGGCAATATTCATTCAGGCGCTTAAAGGCTGCGCTTGCATCGCGGGCAATATTGCGGGGCAGGGCGATAATTTTGGGCGCAAGGCCATCGAGCACCAAAC
>DAOQGS010000876.1:0-1262 GCA_035338675.1 Cellvibrionaceae bacterium | reverse complement strand
GTGGCCATAAAACGGCTGGCGGCAAAACCGCAGACTAAAACCCAGCCCAGGCCCATATCAAATTGGGCGATATTTAACAGGGCCAAATATTTAGTGGCCAATAAACCAATTAAACCCACCACGCCATAGGTGCCCAGGCGGGAGTCTTTCATGATGGTGAGAATTTGCGTTTTGGCGTAGCCGCCGCCAAAACCGTCGCAGCAGTCGGCCCAGCCGTCTTCGTGAAATGCACCGGTCGCAAATATGCCTATCACCAGGGTGAGTAAAACGGCTAAATCAACGGTAAATACCAGGCTAAACAGGTAAAAACAGCCGGCGCACAAGAGGCCTAAAAACAAACCAATGAGGGAAAAATAACGGGCGCCCTGTTGCAGGTGCTCGTCATTAAACTGCACCCATTTGGGCGCGGGGAAGCGGGTGAAAAATACCCAGGCATTAAAAAAATAATGAATTTCTCGTGAAAGCAATTCGGACTTAAATTGCACGACTGACACCTGCCGATTCGAAAGAGGCCATGGAATTAATAAACCGCGCAGCCGCTTTTACAAGGGGATAGGCCAAGGCGGCGCCGCTGCCCTCCCCAAGGCGTAAACCCAAATCCAGTAGGCCTTTGACCTGTAAATGGTCTAACAAAAGCCGGTGCCCGGGTTCTGAGGAGGTGTGACAAAATACACAATAAGCCAGTGCATTGCTATTGATTTTCACCGCCGCTAAAACCGCCGCACTGGCGATAAATCCGTCCACCAGCACCAGCATTCCCCGCGCTGCCGCACTTAAGCAGGCGCCCGCTAACATGGCCATTTCAAAGCCGCCAAAAACCTGCAGGGCGCGCTCCCCGCTGGGCTGTATCAATTGGTGAAGGTTGAGTGCGGCCTCAAGCCGCCGCAATTTTTCGGCAACCCCTACCTTATCAAGGCCCGTGCCTGGGCCAACTAAATCCTTAAGGGCAATGCCGGTTAATACCTGCGTAATAAGTGCGCTGCTGGCGGTGTTGCCGATACCCATCTCCCCCAGGGCCAACAGGTTGCAGCCGCTGGCGGCTAATTCCGCCACCAGGGCGTCGGCGCGGCTAAAGGCGAGTTCTAACTGGGCGGCGCTCATGGCCGCTTGCTGGCAATAATCCTCGGTGCCATGGGCAATTTTTGCCGCTTTTAACAAGGGGTGTGCGGGCAGCTCGGCGTTCACCCCGGCATCTACTACCCACAGGGTTAAACCGGCCTCGGCGCAAAAGCCGTTAATGGCGGCGCCACCGTGCAAAAAAT
>DAOQGS010000875.1:0-1282 GCA_035338675.1 Cellvibrionaceae bacterium | reverse complement strand
AACCATCGACCCGGCCACCCTCGCCCAAGCCCACCAACTGGTACACAAAACCCAGCAGGAGATTACCCAAGTGGTGTTGGGCCAAGACGCGGTGGTGCAACAGGTGCTTATCGCCCTGCTCGCCCGCGGCCATGTGTTGTTAGAAGGCGTACCGGGGCTTGGCAAAACCCTGCTGGTGCGGGCACTGGCCAAATGTTTTGGCGGCGAGTTTCGCCGCATCCAATTCACACCGGATTTAATGCCCAGCGATGTCACCGGCCACGCACTGTTCAACATGCAAAGCCAGGCGTTTGAAATCCGCAAAGGCCCGGTGTTTACCCATCTGTTGCTGGCCGATGAAATCAACCGCGCCCCGGCCAAAACCCAGGCGGCCCTGTTGGAGGTAATGGAAGAACAGCAGGTGAGCATTGAGGGGGAATCCCTGCCGGTAGCCGCCCCGTTTATGGTGCTGGCCACCCAAAACCCGGTTGAACAGGAGGGCACCTATCCGCTGCCAGAGGCGCAGCTGGACCGGTTTTTACTCAAGGTATTAATCGACTACCCCAGCCAAGCCCACGAGGAGCTACTGGTAAAAACCATGGGCAAAACCCGCACACCCTTAGAAGCCATCCGCACCTTTTTAACCCCCGCCCACATCAGCAGCCTGCAAAAAGTCTGCAGCCAAATCACCCTGGATGACGCGGTGCTGGGCTACATAGTGCAGTTAGTGCGCGCCACGCGCCAATGGCCGGGCCTTGAGCGCGGCGCAGGGCCCAGGGCGGGGTTGGGGATTGCCGCGGCAGCCAAGGCCTTCGCACTGATCAATGAGCGGGCCTATGTAACCCCCAACGATGTTAAAACCCTCGCCCCGGCGGTGCTACGCCACCGCATCAGCCTCACTGCCGATGCGGAAATTGAAGGCCTAAGCGCCGAGAGCATTATTGCCGATATTATTCAACAGACCGCCGCGCCCAGGCAGTGAATACGGTGGCTACATTAGCGGCGTAGGTTGGGCAGTAATGCCTAACACAACGGTGTCGTCGAAAAAAATGGTCGGGAGACGACGCGTTGAAATTGGCGGCGTGCTTGCGAGGAATTAGTTGTGTTGGGCATTACTGCCCAACCTACGCCGCTGCGGTTTTTAGCATAATTAAAAATACCTGCTGCACGGCCAACTTAAAATTACACCAAACTGCTTTGCAAAATATAAACACCCGCACCGGCAAAATAACCCATTAACGCCAGCAGGCTCACTTTGCGCAGGTACCAAATAAAATCAATTTTTTCCAACCCCATGGCCGCC
>DAOQGS010000874.1:0-1283 GCA_035338675.1 Cellvibrionaceae bacterium | reverse complement strand
GATATTGCCTTTGCTGCTGCCCTAGCCGAACTGGGTGTAACCATCAATTACGGCGATAACTGGGTGGAGGCAAGTCTGCCCAAGGGGCAACCGCTTAAAGCCTTTAACCGCGACTTCAACCACATCCCCGATGCCGCCATGACCCTCGCCCTGGTGGCGCTCTTCTGCGACGGCCCCTGCCGCCTGAACAATATCGCCAGCTGGCGGGTAAAAGAGACCGACCGCATTGCCGCCATGGCCACTGAGCTGCGCAAATTAGGCGCCCAGGTGGAAGAAGGCCCGGATTGGCTGGCGGTGCACCCACTTGCGCAGCTCCTACCCAACGCCAGTATCGACACCTATGACGACCACCGCATGGCCATGTGTTTTTCTCTCGCGAGCCTGGCCGGTGTTCCGGTGCGTATTAACGACCCGAAATGTACCGCCAAAACCTTTCCCACCTATTTTGAAGTGTTTAAAAGTGTAGTGCGTTAGTGGCGCATTAGATTGGCACCGCGCAATAAGTGATGTGATCACAGGGAAGTGTTGCTGAATTAATTCATTGGCAAAGAACGCCAAAATTATCCCATTCTAAAAATACCCAAAGGGCCAACTATTCGCTATAAAACGGCCATTTTATCGGCATTTACAGCAGATCCTCTCGCCTCAGGCTATTCTCATTATTGACCACAACACAGCTGTAGGTTGATTTTGCTCTGATGCCATTGGCCAATTACGAATGACGCGTTTTTTATTCCTTGGGGTAATGGCTTTTATCCTCGAGTTATTGTTTAGTTCTTTTGCTTCGGCTGCCGGGCCCCTTGGCGACACGCCCAATTTTTCGCGCATCCCATTTAACGCCAGTGATTCGATTGGTGAAATTATTACCATCAGCCAAGATGATTTAGGTTTTCTCTGGCTGGGCGGGCGCCGAGGTTTAGCGCGCTACGATGGCTACCGTATACACACCTACAAGGCGAATCCCCGCGACCCTAAAGCGCTGGGCGATGATCGCATTACCCATGTATTTAAGGATTCCTACGGGGAATTATGGGTTGCCACCGCCAGCGCAGGGGTTGCCCGTTTAAACCGCAACCAAGATAACTTTCACACTTATAAAATCGAAACGAGCGACGGCGGCAAAACCCGCCAACAAAATTTTACGGAGATACTTGAAGACGAGCAGCGCAACCTGTGGATTATCGGCGGCGAAGGTA
Source organism: Cellvibrionaceae bacterium (assembly GCA_035338675.1). GTDB lineage: Bacteria > Pseudomonadota > Gammaproteobacteria > Pseudomonadales > Cellvibrionaceae > CAMCXE01. The sequence continues at coordinate 87 of DAOQGS010000874.1, read as the reverse complement.
TAGCCCTATACAATCGAGCCCAGAACACATTTACCCGCCATCTAACCCATTCGCCGATTATTAACAGCCCTATTTTAAAAATGCTCG
>DAOQGS010000873.1:0-1285 GCA_035338675.1 Cellvibrionaceae bacterium | reverse complement strand
CTTTTGCGGAACCCCCAAAACTGCAGAAGTGCCGCTGATTGCGGGCAACGACGGCCATATCTGCGAGCAGTGCATCAAACTTGCCTACCAGGTAGTGAGCAGCTGGGGCCGCAAGGCCGCCGCCGTGAAGCCCGAATTAAAAACCCCAGTGGCCATTAAATCCTTTTTGGATGAATACATCGTCGGCCAAGAACAGGCCAAGCGCACTCTGGCGGTAGCGGTGTACAACCACTACCTGCGCTTTAACGCCCAGGCCAACACCCAGCCCTTCGCCCATATTCACACCATCGCCGGAGTGGAGCTGGAAAAATCCAACGTGCTACTGGCCGGTCCCTCAGGCTCGGGTAAAACCCTGTTGGTAAAAACCCTCGCGCGGATTATCGGCGTGCCCATAGTGGTGGGGGATGCCACCTCCCTCACCCAGGCCGGTTATGTGGGTGAAGACGTGGACAGCCTACTTAAACGCCTGCTGGATGCCGCCAATGGCGATGTGCAACAGGCCCAATGGGGCATTGTGTACATAGATGAAATCGACAAACTCGCCCGCCGGGGCGCTGGCGGCTCTGCGGTGCGGGATATTTCCGGTGAAGGCGTGCAACAGGCGCTGTTAAAAATGGTGGAGGGTTCAGAGGTGCGCCTGCCTAAGGCCGGTCGCCGGGACGGCCACTCAGAAGATGTGGTGATGAACACCAGCAATATTTTATTTATCGTCGGCGGCGCCTTTTCAGGCCTTACCGAACTCATCAGCAAACGCCTCAAACCCGCCATAGTCAGCATCGGCTTTAACGCCAAAGTGGAGAAAGACGCCGCCGCCACCAACGATGAACTACTGGCCGCCCTGCAACCGGACGACCTGCATCAATTTGGCTTAATCCCCGAATTTATCGGCCGCTTCCCCATAGTGACCTTCCTGCAAGACCTGGATGTAGAGGCCCTTAAATCTATCCTCAAAGACCCGCGCAACGCTCTTACCAAACAGTACCACCACCTGTTTGCCCTGCAGGGCGTGGACCTGCACTTTAGCGACGAAGCCATCACCCTCATCGCCCAACAGGCCGTCACCCGCGGCACTGGCGCTCGGGGCCTGCGGGCGATTTTAGAAGGCCTACTGTGCAACACCATGTTCAACCTGCCCACCACCGCCAATTTAACCCGCGTTGCGGTGAATACCCGCCTGGTGGAGGAGGAGGAACAATTGGTAGTGGATGAAATAATTGGTGAGGGCGAAGCCGTTAATAAGCCTAAAAATCTCGGCTTTATTGAAGAGAACACGGCAGTGGAAAGC
>DAOQGS010000872.1:0-1288 GCA_035338675.1 Cellvibrionaceae bacterium | reverse complement strand
CCACTCCATTTGAATCGATCATAGTAGAAACCGACGATAGCAGTGCTACCGCGAGTTTTTATGTGGACAATCTCTCCGTCAAGATAACCGCAGCGCCCACTCTGGATACCGGAAATGGACTGGCAGCTAATGCGGACTTCCCAGTAGGTGTCGCCTTAGCTGCAGATGGCAACGCCAGTATTTTCACCAGCGTTCCTCGCCAAAATATTGTGAAAGCCAATTTCGATGAAATTGTGGCTGAAAACATTATGAAGATGAGTTACATGTATTCGGGCTCGGCGTTTTCGTTTACCAATGCTGATAACCTTATTACCTGGGCAACCGATGCAGGCCTGAAAGTGCATGGCCACGCTTTGGTATGGCACGCGAGTTATCAATTACCCGCATGGGCAACGATCAACAACCCTACCTTTAAACAAGACTTTGCTACCCATATTGATACAGTGGCGGAGCATTTTGCAGGCAAAGTTGTAGGCTGGGATGTGGTTAACGAAGCATTGTTTGATGCAGCGGACGATTCTTCTGGACTGGGTTCAGCCAATGGTTATCGCCAATCTGTGTTTTACCAAGCCTATAACGGCCCGTCGTTTATAGATGAGGCCTTCACCCGTGCCCGGGCGAAAGACCCCAGTGCGGTGCTTTATTACAACGACTTTAACACCGAAGCCAATGGCGACAAGACCACAGCCCTAGTGAATATGGTGCAAGGACTCCTGGACAGAAATGTACCTATCGACGGCGTAGGTTTTCAAATGCACGTGCTAAATGATTATCCGAGCATCGCCAATATTCGTGCATCCTTGCAGAAAATTGTCAATCTAAGCCCCACTCTTAAAGTTCGTATTTCCGAATTGGATGTGCGAATTAATAACCCCTATGACGGCAACTCCAATAACGACTATAAAAACCGCGAGGACTGTGTTTTCTATTGCCCAGGTTTAGCGACACAAAAAGCCCGTTATAAAGAAATTGTGCAGGCCTACCTAGACATTGTACCCCCTGCTCAACGGGGCGGAATCACCGTATGGGGTATTGCTGACCCCGACAGCTGGTTTTATTCCAACAATGGTGGTTTGCCCGATTGGCCGTTGATGTTTAACGACAGCCTGCAGGCTAAGCCTGCCTTCTTAGGGGTGCAAGAGGCGCTTAAAGGAATTTAACGCACGCTTTATTAATTTAACCCGCCAAAACCTGCCAAAACCCGCATAGAAACATGCGGGTTTTTTTATGGGCCTAATTTAATAGAATGCTCGGGCCTATATAGTTTTATTTAAAACTCCATAGCAAG
>DAOQGS010000871.1:0-1301 GCA_035338675.1 Cellvibrionaceae bacterium | reverse complement strand
AAGCCGGCAGTGCCATGGCGGCAGTGGAAAGGGCTAGGAGACGCTGGGAAGGTTTTTTAAAAGTGGTATTAGTCATGAATGAGCGTTTCCCTAGTTGCAACCACATCCACCACCGGCAGCTTCTGCACCGCCGGAGGAAGCTTCTTTAGCGAAGTAAATGTGTTTTTGTAAAGTGGCGTCTTGGTGATCCGGGCTCCAGCTCATTTCAGGCTTGGCCAGCGCGCCGCGCTGATAAGGTGCCACATGGGTGCAGCCTTGTAGCAGTACCATCGCTGCCAACACGGCAGGTAGTGTTAGGAATTTAGGCTTCATAGATGTTCTCACTATTACCGCGTTGTACTCACCGATTTACGGCAGGCATAAAATCCCGCGCATTCTAGCAGCTTAGGCCAGCCCCCCTAAAGCAGATGGCGCAGAATTTGTGGGCTGTTGAGTGCACGAATAGCGGTTTTTCACACTTTGCCAGCAGGCGTATTGGCCCGAGCGCCTGCAAACTCATTTAGGTTCAGATTTATCTGTTCAGCAAGCCTGGAGATTGCTGTATATGCAGTGTTGATTACGCAGCGGATGGCAAGAGCGACCACAAAAGTAAATGAGATGTGAGGGATTCGCCTAGGGTGAATTTCGCACACTCATAGCGGCCAAATCGCACCGCTTTTTGCGCTCGTAGATGCTAGCGCCCAGCTCAGAATTAACCGACATTTAGCTCACATGCCCGCGCACTAAATTCACTGCAGCGGGTGAGTGCAGATGGTTGTAAAAGGAATTTTTATGGACGATTTCGACCTTAGATGGGCACCCGCGCGGGAAAAACACAGGGGTTTTACATTACTGGAACTGCTGGTGGCCCTTATCATCGCCGCCATTTTGCTGGCTATGGCGGTGCCGAGTTTTCAGCGCATGCAGTTGAGCAGTGCACTGCAATCCCAGGGTGAACTGATTTTTCGCTTAACCCAGGCCAGCCGCGCCGCCGCTTTGGATACGGCCACCAATATCACCCTCTGCGGGACGGCCGATTTCACCCGCTGCCAACGGGAGGATTTTCGCCATTTGATGGCGTTTAACGATGGCAATAATTCCGGCCAGCGGGAGGAGACTGAGCCTGTGCTGTATCAATACAGCGCGCCTGCCAACCTGACCATGTATCTGCGCACCCCACCGCAAATGCCGCAAAGCTGGCTGAAATACCGCTACGCAGAGGGCGATGCCAATCCCTATGGCTCGTTTTATGTGTGCCCACGCAATAGGGCCATGAGTTTGGGGCAGCGGGTGGCGGTGAGTAACGTGGGCCGCAACCGCTT
>DAOQGS010000870.1:0-1302 GCA_035338675.1 Cellvibrionaceae bacterium | reverse complement strand
GTTGGAAAGGGCGCTAACAGTCTAACAACAGATCAATATTATTAACTTAATAATATTGCCTTAAAAGAGGGAGGTAAGATGGTCTGATGCCCAGCAAAGTGCCCGAGCTTAAGGTTTTTGCTCCTCCCCCTTTTCAAGGGGGAGGCCGGGAGGGGGTTTAGCACAGAGAACAAAGCGCCACAAAAAAACAGGCCAAAATTCTTAACCGAATGACATTGCCACGGAGCCCTTCGGCACACCTTATTATTCTCGTAGGCGCAGGCGGCAAATTAAACGCGCGGTGCAGCAGGGGTGAATACACTGCTGGCTCGCATCAATAAAACACTCGCCTGAGGTTTTCACATCGGCGCAAGATTCACGTCCAGTTCCAGTAAAAAGTACTGTGTAGCGGGCAAAACTCGCTAAATAAATAGGCTCCCCACATAAAATAATCCAGCCGACAGCGCTATGGTGGCAGGCAGGGTAAATACCCAGGCCAGCAAAATTGTTTTAACTGTACTCAGTTGCAAACCGGTGCGATTCGCCACCATGGTGCCCGCCACCGCTGAGGATAAAACATGGGTGGTAGACACTGGCATGCCGGTGGCGCTGGCGATGCCTATGGCGGTGGCGGCGGTAATTTGCGCGGCCATCCCCTGGGAGTAAGTCATATCACTTTTGCCGATTTTTTCACCCACGGTAAATACTATGCGCTTCCAGCCCGTCATGGTGCCAAGCCCTAGCGCCAGGGCAACAGCCACAATTACCCAAAACGGCGCGTATTCGGTGGTGGCGGTAATATCTTTGCGCAAGCGGTTGAGATCAGAAATTTCTTTGCTGCTAAAGCCGTCTAATTTAGCGATTTTTTTCGCGCTGTCGTCGATACACAATAACCATTGGCGCAATTTGCGGCGCTCATCAACTGCAAGCTCGCGGTATTGATCCACCTGGTGCAAGGCTTTTTTAAGGCCGCCGATAATAACTAAGCTATTGTGCGTAGTGCATTGAAAAGGCTCCGCAACCTGCGCATCGGCAGGTGTTGTTAAATCAATTTTACTGCCCACCAGCGCGGCGTGATCCTGATAAAAATGCTCCAAATGCACGGCGGCATCATAGGTGCGCTCAATATCGTATTTGCTGCTGTCGAGGTTTAACACAAATTGCGCCGGGGCCAGGCCAATTAATACCAGCATAATTAAGCCGATGCCTTTTTGGCCATCGTTGGAGCCGTGCACAAAACTCACCCCCATGGCCGATGCCACCAGGGTTACTCGGGTCCAAAACGGCGGGTGTTTTTTGCCGTCTATTTGCGCGCGCTCCTGG
>DAOQGS010000869.1:0-1303 GCA_035338675.1 Cellvibrionaceae bacterium | reverse complement strand
TTTGCATTACCAACTACAACAGGCCCAGGGCAAATTAGTGCGCGTGGTGCAAGGGGAGGTGTGGGATGTGGCCGTGGATATCCGCCGCAGCTCCCCAACTTTTGGCCAATGGGTGGGGGAAATTCTCTCGGCGGAAAATAACCGCCAATTATGGGTACCCGCAGGCTTTGCCCATGGGTTTGTGGTGTTATCCGAAACAGCCGAATTCCTCTACAAAACCACCGACTACTACGCCCCCGCCCACGAGCGCTGCATCGCCTGGAACGACCCAGATCTAGCCATCAGCTGGCCAATCGATGGTGCCCCCAGCCTCTCCACCAAAGATGCCCAGGGAGTAGCGTTTAAAGACGCGGATTATTTCGCTTAATCCAGCGCCAGTGTCATCCTTGCGTAAAGCCCGAGTTTTTTGTAGTAGGATGTGATCGTGCGACTACGCGCAATCGGGTGGAAATCTGTAGGGGCAGCCCTTGTGGCTGCCCGTTTCATTTCCCTCGCCGAACATGAATTCACCCACACGGATTCTATACAAGCTACATCCGGGCTACGCGCCTAGTCCCTTAATACATCTTACCCACAGCGGCAGTATCCAATATTCCTTGTCATCCTGCGCACAGTCGCAGGATCCATAAACGGTAGCCGCGTATAAATAAGTACTTTAGGTTGTTTAGGCACTGCGCAAAGGATGACTTCACTTAATATCGAATAGTCCAGCCGATCCACTTATTAAATTTAATCCCCCACCCGAGTAGGTAAAAACAACTATAATCTTATTTATCATCCAATAATCAACCGCAAAATTACACCCCCGGAACACTTGCAAAAAATAAAATCAGCACCACACTAGGCCCACACAATCCGGTAACAACCTAGGGTGAGCCCATGCAAAATTTTACCTTTCACAATCCTACTCGCATCCTCTTCGGCGAAGGCCAAATTGCGAATATCGCCGCCCATATTCCCGCTGGCGCGCGTATTTTGGTTACCTATGGCGGTGGCTCCATCAAACAAAATGGTGTTTATGACCAAGTGGCAAAGGCCCTAGAAGGGCGCACCTGGTTTGAATTTGGCGGCATTGAAGTCAACCCTCATTACGAAACCCTGATGCAGGCCACGGCTTTAGTAAAAGATAAAAACATCGACTTTTTGCTGGCCGTAGGCGGCGGCAGCGTGGTGGATGGCACTAAATTAATCGCTGCAGCGGTATATTTTGATGGCGAACCCTGGGACATTTTGGCCAAAAGCGCTCCAGTGACCAAAGCCATGCCGCTCGCCTGTGTATTAACACTTCCCGCCACTGGGACTG
>DAOQGS010000868.1:0-1307 GCA_035338675.1 Cellvibrionaceae bacterium | reverse complement strand
GGGCATGGTGATATGCATTTCACCGCCGCCGCCGTCGAGTTCAACGTGAAAGGTGCTCACCACCACCACTTCACTGGGGCTGACGATATTCGCCATGGACGGGTTTACTTCGGAATTAATATACTCAAAATCAATTTTTTTAACGGCGCGCCAAGCTTCGTGCAAGTCCACAAAAGCCTGTTGCAGTACCATTTGCACTACGCGCAATTCCGTCGGGGTAAATTCGCGGCCTTCGATTTTGGCGTGCCTGCCGTCGCCGCCAAAAAAATTGTCCACCAATTTAAAAACCAGTTTGGCATCGAGAATAAATAAGGCTGTGCCGCGCAGAGGGCGGAATTTCACCATGTTTAAACTGGTGGGCACGTAGAGCGTGTGGACGTATTCGCCGAATTTTAAAATTTGAATACCACCTACAGAAACATCAGCCGTGCGGCGCAATAAATTAAACATGCTGATGCGGGTGTAGCGGGCAAAGCGTTCGTTGATCATTTCGAGCGTGGGCATACGCCCGCGCACAATGCGATCTTGGCTGGTTAAATCGTAGGTTTTAACCGCTTTGGGGTCGAAATCTATATCGGTTTCAACGGCGCCATCGTCTACGCCGTGAAGGAGGGCATCAATTTCGTCTTGTGAGAGTAAATCTTGCACGGAAGACTCGCTTTATTGCAGCACGAATTCGGAAAATAACACCTGAGTGATGCCGTTTTTCTTATGGGTTTCTTTTTCCATTAAAGCGTTTATTTCCGTGAAGGCTTCTGCGCGCAGAGCCTCTTTGCCCTCGACGGTTTGCAGCTGTTCAAATTGTTTTTTGCTGATGAGCATGACCATGGCATTGGCAATCATGGGTTGATGCAAGGTGATGGCGGCTTCAATACTTGGGTCATATGTCACCATATTGACGGTGGCCTTTAAAAAGCGCTGGCGCCCGGCCACATCAAAACTCACCACAATTTCCGGTTTTAATTCTAAATAGAGGGTAGGGCGCGGTTTGCCTTTTTCATCCGTAGCACCCAATGCGTTGTTTTCTTCGTGATGTTCCTCTTTGGCGTGTTCGTCTTTTTTATCATCCCCGCTCTTATTGCCCATAAATTTTAGTGCGGCGATGGTGCCGCCGACAGAGAGCGCAATTAATAACACACCTAACACCACCATGATGATCAGGCGTTTTTTGCTTTTACCTGCGGCGGGCGCGGCGGGGGCTTCTGGCGCGGGTGCCGGTTTTTTGGTTGCCATGTCAATTTTCCGTCGAAAATAAGGGTATTAACAGCAGGAGCAAAGCCGGTGCCAAGCCAAGTGGCGGTGAAGCT
>DAOQGS010000867.1:0-1308 GCA_035338675.1 Cellvibrionaceae bacterium | reverse complement strand
TCGGCGATGGTGATACACAACATGTCATCCTGCTTTTGCGCCGCCACCAGCAAACGGCTGCGGGTGTAGCGACAGCAATTCACAATAATATTTTGCACCACGCTGCCCACCAAATCGGCATCAAACACCCAGGTGAAGTTATCCGGGCAATGCAAGCTCAAAGCGATGTGGCGGTTTTCAATTAACACATGGTTACGGGCGATCTGATCCTCTAACACGTCCAACACGTAGTGCTGATCCTGCCGAAAGGGCAATAAATCATTTTGCATGCGGTAGATGGTCAGCAGTTGCACCAGCTCGCCATTAATCCGCGAGGCCTCATACTGCAGCGTATTAAAATGCTGGGCTTGCACATCGTTTACCGGCGGCAACTCGTCAATAACCTGCTCAAGGGAGCCAATTAACATGCCGATAGAGTTTTTCATGTCGTGCACGCTGGCGGCGAGCACCAATGAAAAATCTACTTTTTCAGTCGGTAGAGTCATGAATAAATCCTTAGCTGATCGAGCAACCCAGCGCCGGTTGATAGAGGCGCCCATCAAGCCGCGTCTATCTACCCTATAAATGTGTAGGCGCCAGGTCGTTCGCGCCGTTAATTATTGTTGTTGTGCCTTGCCTGAGGCAAAAAATAAACAGGGGCTTAAAACTCCCGGGCGCGCATTCTACTCCTTCAGCGCCATCTGCTGTAAGCGCACAAAACGCTCAAACTGCTGGTGCTCCGGCGTCACCACATGGCTTAACTGGCCCAGCAAGGCGTGCAGCATGACCGTTTGCTCATCCGCCAGCGGTTCCAGACGCAACTTGCCCACCAAACACTGCAATATATTTAACTGGATGCCTAAGTGTTTGGGGAACATCACCTGTGCCTTAGCAAAGGCGGCGAGGGCCATATCGTACTGCGCTTGGTTGTACAGCTCGATGCCATCCCGGTTGATCTGCGCCACCAGGCTGCGATTGGACTCACTCACCGGTTCGCTCAGCAATTTATCGAGTTTTTCCAGCGCCTCTTGATCATAGGCATAGAACTGCAGCAAAAAGTCGATCAGGGCCTGGGCTTCTTCGCTTTTACCCATCGCCAAGCGAATGTAGGCGCGCTCAATATCCATATCAATGTTGTGAATGTTCTCCAGGGCGAGCACCCGCTCAATTTCGTCGATTTGTGCGCGGGCAATGTCCAGGCGCCCATCCAACGCCGCCAGGCGCACATGCAGTAGATCCGCGTGTAGTTGCTCGGCGAGCAATAGGGTGAAGCGATCCTTCACCGTGCTGAGCATCTGCAGAGCGTCCTGGGTTACGGCGGGTTCAATT
>DAOQGS010000866.1:0-1315 GCA_035338675.1 Cellvibrionaceae bacterium | reverse complement strand
TAGCCAAGCCTGGGCGCCCTATGATATTCCCGCCTGTATTGAACGCTTTTTAACAAGCGCCAAACCCTGCGGCCTGGTGATTATGGAAACCGAACTCTGGCCCAATTGGTTGCACGTATGCCGCCGCAAAAATATTCCCAGTTTATTAGCCAATGGGCGTTTATCGGCAAAATCCGCACGGGGTTATCAGCGCTTTGCCGCGCTTAGCTGCCAAATGATGAACGATATTAGTATGCTCACCGTGCAAACCGAGGCCCATGCCGAGCGGTTTCACAGCCTTGGCGCTAAACGGAATAAAATTCAGGTGGTGGGAAATATTAAATTTGATATTCATTTAGATAGCGCCATCGCCTCCAAAGCCCAGGCCGCCCGTTCAATTTTATATTCCAGGCCTACATTTATTGCTGGCAGCACCCATGCGGGAGAAGATGAAATTATTCTCGCTGCATTTAAACAGGTAATTTCACGCATCCCCAATGCGTTATTAATTTTAGTACCCCGCCACCCAGAGCGTTTTGATGCGGTTGCAGCGTTAATTCAAGCCCAAGGTTTTACACTGGCCCGCCGCAGCCAAGATCATTTACCTAAGCCTCATCAACAGGTTTTATTGGGCGACACCCTTGGAGAATTAACTCTGTTATATGGCCTGGCTGCTGCTGCGTTTATCGGCGGCAGTTTAATTCCCCGTGGTGGGCACAATATGCTGGAGGCCGCCCTGTGGGGCATTCCTATTGCCACCGGCCCCCATATGGATAATTTCCTGCAATTGCATGAAGACTTATCCCAGTGCGGCGCGCTTAAAACACTGCAGAGTGCCAATGAGTTAGCGGAGTTTTTTCAACTCGCTTATACCAATCCTGCGAACGCCAAACAGATGGGCGAGGCTGGCCTGAATTATTTATTGAGCAACCAAGGGGCCTTAGGCAGAATAAAGGGTGCTATAGATGTAACCCTGCAGCCCCTTTTTACCGGTGCGGGTCGTGGTGCTCGTACCAACTAGAAAGTACCAGGCGCGTTTGTAGGGCTGCGAGCCCCCGCAGGGGTAAATCCTTCTCAATTTGCCGGTGGCGTGACGAGCGTAATAAAGCGTGCTAAATAGTTACCTGCCAATCAAATGATCCAGCATAAAAAAGCCCCCACCAGATAGAACAAGAACTAAATCCCCCGGAGGCTTATTAACAAAACACACGCCACCGAACAGCAATATTTTTTACCGGCGCCAAAGACGCCAGCAGACAAACACTCTTCATTACAATAAAAAAGGTTACCCATGGCGCGTGATTCGAAGTCTTCCGCATTGCAACCGACATTGCCG
>DAOQGS010000865.1:0-1315 GCA_035338675.1 Cellvibrionaceae bacterium | reverse complement strand
CCACTCGAGTGGTGTAGGCCTTGGTAATTCCAAGCACATAATCCAGGTACAAAGGGCCAAAGCCTGAACCCGTGGCGGTGCCTCCCGCAGTGGTGTTAGAAGAGGTTACAAACGGATAGGTGCCGTGATCTATATCCAGCAGACTGCCTTGGGCACCTTCAAACATAATGTTTTCGCCCGCCTCGCGAGCGGCGTGGAGCATCTCCGTAATGTCACAAATCATAGGTTTGATTTGGTCGCCCAGCGCGAGGGCCTGAGCCAATACCGCGTCGTAATCAACGGCCTCAACTCGGTAGTATTGAGTGAGGGCGAAATTGTGGTAATCGACTATGGCGCGCAACTTTTGGGCAAACGCGCGCGGATCTAATAAATCCCCCAAACGCAGGCCGCGGCGCGCCACTTTATCTTCATAGGCGGGGCCAATGCCGCGCCCGGTGGTGCCAATTTTATCATTGCCGCGTGCGTGCTCACGGGCTAAATCTAGCGCCACATGGTAAGGAAGAATTAAAGGGCACGCGGGTGATAGACGCAGACGATCGCGAACAGGCACCCCCTGAGCTTCTAGCTCACCAATTTCCTTCATGAGGGCTTCGGGGCTTAGCACCACGCCATTGCCGATTAGGCAGGTTACGCCCGCGTGCAAAATTCCAGAAGGAATAAGGTGCAAAACGGTTTTTTTGCCTTCAATCACCAGGGTGTGGCCAGCGTTGTGGCCACCTTGAAATCGGGCAACGTATTTAACCTGCTCGGTGAGCAAATCAACAATTTTACCCTTGCCTTCATCACCCCATTGGGTGCCCAAAATGACGACGTTCTTACCCATGTGAAAAACTCTTTCTGTACGTTAATTAATAGGTTGCACTGCGGGGGTGCCAGCGGCTTGCACCAGCTTACGATCGCAGGCGAGGTGGGGCAGATAATCCGGGAAACTTGCGGTTGCACATACCACTCGCTCGCCAGCGGCCCGCAGGGATTGAATGAACTGCCAAGACTCGCTCACCAACGCAAAGGGGACAAATATGCCAGACGGGGAGGCATCGCCAACGGCGCCGAGACGTTTTAGCGCGATAAGGTCGAGGGTGAAGCCGGTAGCAGGGCGGGCGCGGCCAAAGGCCTCACCTATATGGTCGTAACGGCCGCCGGAGGCGATCTCGCGCCCAAGCCCTGGCGCAAAGGCCGCAAATACAATGCCTGTATGGTAGTGGTAACCGCGCAATTCGCTGAGATCCAAATACAGTGGCACCTCGGGATAACGCTGGCGCAGCAGATCGGCTACCTGTTGTAATTCTGCAATGGCTTTTGTGACCCCAGCTGG
>DAOQGS010000864.1:0-1324 GCA_035338675.1 Cellvibrionaceae bacterium | reverse complement strand
GGTGGCCACAATAATCTGTGCAAGCGACTGCATATCCTTAATTTGCCCGGGTGCACGAATTAAATATTGCTCACCATTTTTTTCAATAAACCCTGCTCCCACATTCGCATTGTTATTATTTAGTGCGGTAATTATTTCCTCAAAGCTAATACCATAGGCCAATAATTTGGCAGGCCAGGGAGTGATGTGGAATTGTTGTTCAAAACCACCAATAGTGTTTACTTCCGTCACACCGGGCACCAAACGCAATTGCGGGCGTATCACCCAATCTTGCAGGCTGCGCAGCGCAGTTGCATCAAAAGGCTCACCGTTGGTTTGGCGCGCGCTGCTATCGGCGCGCACCGTATAATGAAATATTTCCCCCAAGCCTGTGGCCACCGGCCCCAGGCTCGGCTCAAGCCCTGCGGGCAATTGGTTTTTTACCTGTTGCAGCCGCTCGTTAATTAAAGTGCGGGCGAAATAAATATCCGTACCATCTTTAAAAACCACGGTTACTTGTGAGAGCGCATAACGGGATAAAGAGCGGGTTTCCTCCACCGAGGGCAAGCCTGCAATCGCCACCTCAATTAAATAGGTGATGCGCTGCTCCACCTCTAAAGGTGTAAAACCAGCTGCCTCGGTATTAATTTGCACCTGCACATTGGTGATATCCGGCACAGCATCTATAGGTAAATGTTGGTAATTCCAAACCCCCAAGGCAGCCACTAGCAGTGTTAAAACAATAATGATCCAGCGGCGAGCCAGGGAGAATTTCAGCAGTGCGCTAATCATGTTCAGCCCCATCCTTGCCCAATTCCGCCTTGAGAATAAAACTATTTTTGCTGGCGTAGGTTTCGCCAGTATTTAAACCGGCGATTATTTCCGTCCATGTATTATCGCTGCGGCCAATGCGCACCGGGCGCGGTTTAAAGCCGTCTGCTTCTTGCACAAATACAACCTGTTTGCCTTCATGCTCGTGAAGCGCTTCATTGCACACCGCAATAGCGGCTGGGTGCTCCGCCAATAAAACCTCCGCCTGCACAAATTGCCCTGGCCGCCACTGGTGCCGGGTATTCGGCACCACAACCCGTCCACTCACCGCTTGGTTTACGCTATTGGCCTGCGGGGCAAGATAGGTGAGTTCACCCACTGCCTGCTGGGCATTATTAGGATTAATAATGCGCACCTGCTGGCCTGTGTGAATTTTGGCAAGGTCAGAGGGAAATAATGCTATTTCAACCCAAAGGCTGGATAAATCCGCAATCACAAATACGGTTTTATCGTCGGTTTGCTCGCCTAAATTAAGTGCGCGCTCTAACACCACACCATCGAGTGCGGCGGTGAG
>DAOQGS010000863.1:0-1327 GCA_035338675.1 Cellvibrionaceae bacterium | reverse complement strand
GCCGCGTGCGTTATTTACCCTCCGGCCCACCTGTGCCCTACCCAGTGCAATTTCGTATTAGTGGGCCAGACCCTCAGCAAGTGCGCGGCATTGCCGATCAGGTAAAAGAATTGGTGCGCGCTAATCCTAATTGTATCGGCGTTAACGATAACTGGAATGAAGCCATTAAAGTTTTACGCTTGGATTTAGACCAGGATAAATTGCGCGCGGTTGGGCTAACCAGCGAACTGGTGATGCAGGCGGCCAATACCATTTTAAGTGGCGCCACCATCGGCCAATACCGAGAAAATAACCGTTTAATCGATATTCAAATCCGCCAACCCTTGGATGAGCGCGACACTATCGAGCGCCTCAACGACACCAATATTCCCACCCAAAACGGCACTTATGTCACCCTCTCCAATATTGCGCGGGCGTATTTTGTTTGGGAGCCAGGGCTTATTTGGCGGGAAAACCGCGAATGGGCCGTAACCGTACAAGCGGATGTTAAAGACGGCATTCAAGGCCCCACAGTTTCCAGCCAAATTATTCCACTGCTTGCCGATATTAAAGCGCAATTACCCTTAGGTTACGCCGTAAAACTTGCTGGCGCCGCCGCCGATAGCAGCAAAGCTCAAGACTCCATCGCCGCTAATGTACCCCTGGTCATTTTTATTATTTTCACCCTACTAATGCTGCAATTACACAGTTTTTCCCGCGCGGTGCTGGTATTTTTAACCGGCCCCTTGGGTGTGGCAGGTGCCGCCCTGGCGTTGTTAATTTTGCATCGCCCCTTTGGTTTTGTGGCGCAATTAGGGGTAATTGCCTTATTCGGCATGATTATTCGCAACTCGGTTATTTTAATTGACCAAATAGAGCAGGATATTGCCCGCGGCGAACCCGCCTGGAATGCAGTCGTGGAATCCGCCGTGCGCCGTTTAAGGCCTATTCTGCTCACCGCTGCCGCTGCAGTACTCGCCATGATCCCCTTAAGTCGCTCGATATTTTGGGGGCCTATGGCGGTAGCCATTATGGGTGGGTTAATTATTGCTACGGGGCTTACATTGTTATTTTTACCGGCGCTGTACGCGCTTTGCTTTAAAGTAAATAGGCACAAATAAAGCATAAAACATTTATCAGCTTACTTTGAGATCACTTAAAAATGGCTAACACACATAAACTATGCTGGCACTATGAGCCAAGTCATTTTTTTGACGATCCATCTGAATGTAGTTGGCAAAATCGAGAGTTTGAGATTGCTGATGGAATTGTAACAATTAGTGTGGGCAACGATCAGAATATTCTGAATGACGCCTTGCGAGTGGAAATAGATACAGAATTAAGCAAT
>DAOQGS010000862.1:0-1331 GCA_035338675.1 Cellvibrionaceae bacterium | reverse complement strand
CTGCGCACAGAGGTCATCCAGGCCTGCACCAAACGATCTCGGTCATCCGGGTGCACCTGATTTAACCAGGCAAAACCCAATTGCTCGTCCTGGCTGATGCCTGTGTATTCACACCAACGCCGATTCAAATATTCACAAGTGCCGTCGGGCAGGCAGCTCCAGGCCAATTGCGGCAGGCCTTCGGCCAATTGGCGGTTGCGGGTATGGGTATCCCAATTAATACACTGCACATTGATATCCTCCAGCGCCTGCTCAATGGCGCTGCATAATACCTCTGGGGTGAGAGAGCCCTTATCCAAACAGTCCTGGGCGCCTGCGCGCATGACTTCTTTTACTAGCTCTTGGCTGTTATTACCGCTAATGACAATAACGGGCAACGGGCGGCGATTGCTGGCACGCAGGCCGGATAATATTTCCGTGCCCAGTGCATCACTTAAACGGTAATCAATTAACAAACAATCAAAAACGGAATGTTTAAGCCTAATTAACGCCTCCCCGACACTTGCTGCTTCATCCACTTGCAGTTCCGCCGGGTATATTTTTAACAGGCGTTTAACCTTTTCGCGATCTACATCATCGTCATCTACCACTAAAAAACGTCGTGCTAACATAATGCTCTCGCCATAAAACGGGGCTTATAAAATAATGTTCAGCAGCCTCAGCCTAATAGGCGTTTTCAAAACCGTCGTGGAAAAAAAGCCCTTGCACACACGGCTCATAAATCGCGAATTCAGGCTTGATCAGCCCTGCCCATAGTTACCACAAATCAAAATTAGCTAGCTTTTTAGGGTTTTTCCCAAGGTGCTGTGCTTTACTCAAGGCATCACCACGGCTTGGGAAAAGTGCTCCAGCAGCAGTGCCAATTTTTGAAACTGCGGCCCCACCGCCGACTTCACCATATAACCGGCAATATTCTCGTTATAGGCTTTATTGCGGTCGGCATCGTTATTGGAGGTGGTTAATACAAATACCACGGTTTCTTTTAGCAGCGGGTCAGCGCGCAATTCATTTAAAAATTCAAAGCCATTCATGCGCGGCATATTTAAATCCAGCAGCACCAAATAGGGTTTGGGGATTTTTTTGCTCGGGTGGGTTTCGCGCAAAATGTCCAAACCCTCCAAACCGTCGCAGGCGGTATACACCGGGCACAACACATTATGTTTGCGCAAACTGCGCTGCACCGCTTCTAAGGCCACATCGTCATCGTCAATTAACAACACTGACAGTGCATTGATTGCATTATTCATCTAAATCACTCCGCGCAAAGCGGGGCCACCAGAGTGCGAAACAACACCCCGCGATTGCCGCCGGATTCCGTGCCCTGCTTTCGT
>DAOQGS010000861.1:0-1335 GCA_035338675.1 Cellvibrionaceae bacterium | reverse complement strand
GAACCGGAACCGGCCAAGCCATTGCCAGCGCGCTCCACCAGGTCGGGGATTTTGGCGAACACCGAGGGCGGGTAGCCTTTAGTTGCCGGTGGCTCGCCAATGGCGAGGGCAATTTCCCGTTGGGCCTGAGCATAACGGGTGAGGGAATCCATCAGCAGCAGCACATTCAGGCCCTGATCGCGGAAATACTCGGCCACTCGCGTGGATAGCTCCGCCGCCCGCAGCCGCATCAGAGGCGCATCATCGGCAGGGGACGCCACCACCACAGCGCGGGATAAGCCCTCCTCGCCGAGGATATGATCGATAAATTCTTTTACCTCCCGGCCCCGCTCGCCGATCAAACCCACCACCACCACATCGGCCTCGGTGAATTTAGTCATCATGCCCATGAGTACGCTTTTGCCCACGCCGGAGCCTGCGAACAAGCCGATACGCTGGCCGCGGCCGACGGTTAATAACGCGTTGATGGCGCGAATGCCCACGTCTAAAGGCTGGCTTATCGGGTCCCGGTGCAATGGATTAATAGCCGCAGCGTGCACGCTGAGTTGATCCTCCGCAATCAGTGGGCCTTTGCCGTCGATGGGTTGGCCTATGCCGTTGATGATGCGGCCCAAGCAGCTTTTGCCCATGGGGATTGCCGCTGCAGTGCCGCTGGGGCGCACTTTTAGGCCAGGTTGTAAACCCTCTACTTTTTGCACCGGCATCAGGTAGGTTTTGTCCTCGGCGAAGCCCACCACTTCGGCATCCAGCAGGCGGCCCTTGGGCAAGAGCACCTGGCAGTGGCTGCCCACACTCACGTTCAGCCCTAGGGCCTCAAGGGTCAGGCCCACCAAACGGGTCAGGGTGCCCATGGCGACGGGTGGGGCCGCTAAGTCCCCGGCGTGAAAATAGGGCTTTAGAGTTAATGGCGCCGGGGCGCTCATACTGCAGAACCTTCTGAATCGGCCTGGGCCAGTTCGGCCGATGGTTCCGCCTCGGAATCGCGATCGCGCTCACTGGAGCCTAAAGACACTTCTTGCATAGCGGGCTCCTCCCTCGCTCTGGCTAAGGCCTGCTCCTCGCTGGCTGACGCCTGTCGCTCCCTGGCTGATGTCTCTTGCTCTCCGGCTGGTGTCTCTTGCTCCCTGGCTGGTGCCTCTTGCGCGCTGGCTAGTGCCTGGGGCGGAGCATAGGATTTAAGGGCCGGATCCAGGTCGGCTTTGGGCTGCACCTCATCCAGCCAGCGGCGCAGCCGCTCAGCCGCATCAAACACCACCTGGGACGGCCCGGCTTCTATGCGATAGGCGCCCAGGGGCAAACTGCTGTCCGCCATCAGGTGCAAATGCTGCAACTGGG
>DAOQGS010000860.1:0-1337 GCA_035338675.1 Cellvibrionaceae bacterium | reverse complement strand
GAAGTCAGGCATCAGGCTGATGGTTTTGGCGTAAAATTCTTTAGCGAAGGGGCAAAACTCATAGCGGCCTTCCACTTCATCAGGAAGGCAGTCAAAAGGCGGCTGGGTAAGCACATGGGAAATTTTAGGAACACTTAAACCTCGCCACTGGCGCAAACGCAAAATAAAAAAGTAGGCCAGGGGGATTTGCTCAAGGTTAGGATAATAATCCTGCCCACCGTCTTTATTTTGGCGGCTAGCTTGATAGGTGTGCCAATTAAGCAGTTGCATCAACAAGGGTTCCAATATCGCCGTATCTTCATCGGCCCAATGATCCCATAGTGCTTGAAATAATGGCTCTCTTTTAAGTGGGTCAAATGCCCAGTTACCCTCGTCGGCCTCCCAATTACGGCGGGGCAGCTGTAAAAAATGCTCCGCCAGCCGCATAATAAATTGTTGGGTCACATGAGCATACGGGCCCACTACGTTGTGCCCAAGATCCAGGTGGTCCAAAATAACTTTTACCATCTGAGTAAAATAATACTGATTGCCAAAAATAGCGATCAGGCATACATAGTTGCCAAACTCCTTAATATCCGGGCCGGCAAGTGGCTTGTAGGGTTTTTCTGGATACTTATTCTCCAGAAACACTTTCTCCAACTCCCAGCCGACGTGGTAAATCTGAAGTGTTATACCGTGGTTAAAAACAGTATCGCGAAGTTTTAACAGCCCCGTTGTGTCGCCTTCAAAAAGAGCGGCAGTAATAATAAGGTATTCGTGCAGAGCTCTAGTGCTCCAAATATAGTTACTGTCAGTCAGTAACGAGATATCGAGCGCCTGGCTATTGAGATACTTTTGAATGAATGCGTTGTCACGATCAAAATCATAAGTGGCCTTCATTTTGTGAACCCGTTCCGCCCAGGCGATAAATGCTTTACGGGAGCGGAATTTGGGCGCTTTGACTTGATAAAGTGAGTTCATGTTGATTCCACGCTTTTAGTGTCAGATCCTGAGCGACGGTGTCTTCACCTGGGCGAGGCACCTCAATTTTCTGCCCTTTGCGCAGCAGGTTACAGCGAATTAAAACTGCACCGTGCTTATTTTTAATTTGATTTCTATCGAAAAATCCTAGGCGAGATTTTATTTAATTGCGCGACAGGATAAATATTTAGCTATCCAATGGGCGCCCAAGTCTGCAATATGCCGCGCATTCAGCCATGCATTCACCTCTCTGCTATTGAGCCTAATTAACACCTGGACGAAATATCTTTTCGTCGGAAGTCGCTTCACTCTTCCAACCTACTCGCCAAACCACTTCAACTTATCATGCAAGCTCGCCACCAGGCCCACAATTAATA
>DAOQGS010000859.1:0-1337 GCA_035338675.1 Cellvibrionaceae bacterium | reverse complement strand
GATGCAGAGGAGTTTGTATTGTGGATTTATTTTGGTTATACCGCCAATGCAGAGTTAAAAGAGCTGGCCCGGCAGATTTTTGAACAGGCGCCTATTCCTATTTTACAAGTAACCTTTGCCCGCAAAGATGACTGGAATTTAAGTAAGCTTGAGGCGGGCTCGTTGACTGATTTAACGGAGGATCAAAAAACGGATTTTGCCAATGCCTTAGATAGCTACAGCCATTTAATCTGGCGCAAAGCCCGCGCGAAGAAAAACTACCGCTACGATATGGCGATTTTAGTGGACGCTGAGGAGCCCTTTCCGCCCAGTAATAAACTGGCTTTGAAAAAATTTATTAGCGCGGCGAAAAAACACGATATTCGCGCTGAAACCATCACCCGCAAGGATCTTGGTAAGCTCGCTGAATACGACGCCCTGTTTATTCGCGCTACTACTTCAGTGAATCACTACACCTATAAATTTGCGCGCTTGGCCCAGGCCGAAGGCTTGGTGGTGATGGACGATCCAGATTCTATTTTGCGCTGTACTAATAAAATTTATCTGGCGCAATTGTTGGAAACCCATGGCCTGCCGATCCCTAAAACCCGTGTGTTAACCCGCGTGGATATGACCCGCATCGATGATTTAATTGCCGATTTAGGCCTACCTATTGTGCTTAAAGTGCCCGATGGGTCATTTTCCGTCGGTGTGAAAAAGGCCAAATCTAAGGAAGAGCTTGAAGCGGATTTAAAATCCATGTTTAAAAAGAGCGCCCTGTTAATTGCGCAGGCTTATTTGTATACCGAATTTGACTGGCGCATCGGCATGTTAAATGGTGCACCTTTATATGCCTGCCGTTATTACATGGCGAAAAATCACTGGCAAATTTATAACCACTCAGGCCCTAGTACCACAAAATCTGGCGGTTTTGACGCTATGCCCACCTTTGAAGTGCCCAAGCAAGTGATCCGCGCTGCAGTAAATGCCTGTAAACAAATTGGTAATGGGCTTTATGGTGTCGATATAAAACAATCCGGCAAGGAGGTTTATATTATTGAGGTGAATGACAACCCGTCGATTGATTCGGGCGTGGAGGATCAATATTTGGAAGGAGATCTGTATGATGAAATTATGGAAGAATTTCGCCGCCGCTTGGATGACCAATAATTAAATTCTATGCCTATCAAAATTCAGGGGCGTTGTGAAAATGTAGGTGGCGAAGCTCTGCAAGGTAAATTTACCCAGAGCGCGTAGTTTGCACCTTTGGGTTATTTAGTGAAATGCGCACCGCCAGTTCTAAACGCCTAAGTGTTTAGAGTGGCAGGTAAACAAGCACTTGGCACCTTAGGGTGAAT
>DAOQGS010000858.1:0-1339 GCA_035338675.1 Cellvibrionaceae bacterium | reverse complement strand
ATTGAGCCGGCTTCTACTGGCGATGAAGCAAAAAATAAAGACCGGGTATTTAAACGGGCTACCTCTGATTTAATCAGTAAGGTGATGTTGGTAACCCACATTACCAAAAGCGTAACCTACGAGGGGCATCATTATTCGCAGTATTTGTATAACGCCTATGAGCAGGATTTGGACGGTACCTATAATTTTGCCGAGTCGTTTGCCAAAGTTGATCTTATGTTTGCTGATATGGCAACGCAGCTAAAACAAGCCCGAGAAGCTGGAGCGCCTTTTACCCACGTGATTGTGATGTCCATGGGGTGGAATAATGATCAGGTGGAGTCCCTGTACCGCTACAACACCATTATTAAAAATGTTCAACAGGAAGCTCTTGCCAATAAACAAGAGTTTAAACCCTTGCTTATTTGTTTTACCTGGCCTTCGGTGTGGGGCGGTGTTACGGATTCGGTGATTTTTAGAACTGCTAAACACCTGGCCAGTTATGTGAATAAAACCGATGATGCCGACGAAAATGGTTATACCTGGGGCAATTGGGTGGTGAATAAAAAAATCCCCGAAGCGCTCGCGGCAGCAGATTTATCCGGCGCTAAGCCGAAACTGGTATTAATTGGCCACAGCTTTGGTGCGCGCTTTTTAAGTCGCGCTTTATTTTCTGCGCGTTTTATTAATGCTGAGTACGCCACCCACAATACGGTTGATGTGTTTTTAGGCTTGCAGGGGGCGTTTAGCCTGCGCCGGTTTGTTGCGGATGCCGGAGTTGAGGGCAGCCCTTATGCAGGGTTTGCATCTTTGCCCGGCAAAATTGTTTTAACCAGTTCCAAGCATGATACCTCTAACCTGGCGGCACTTTGGGCTGCCAATGCGGGCGGCCCGCAGGGTTTAAATTATGCGCGCAAAACCCCAGCGGTTTTTAGTGTTTTGGATTGGAGCAGCAGTGGCGGCGCATTACCAATGGCGGCGAATAAAATAACGCTGGTTGATGCATCCTCAATTGTTAAGCACGAATCAGATAAAATTGATGCCCACAACGATATTTTAGATGCCGACATGGCCAGGTTAATTTGGGCGGCTATTCACTAATAAATTTAAACCTTGCCAAACCGCTCTAAAATATAGCCAATCATACTTTTCGCCAATTCGTTTTCGCCCAGAAATACCTTCTGGGCCATTTCCTGTTCTAAAAATTCCGCTTCCGTTTCGTTGTGGGTGCGCACCAGGGTTTCTATTTTGGGGTTGAGGGTGCGGGCGTTTTTAATCATTTGGCGCACATCAAAGGTGTCGGGGGTGCTCACCACCAGCATGGCTGCACGGGCTATGTGGGCTTGAATTAATACGGCGG
>DAOQGS010000857.1:0-1339 GCA_035338675.1 Cellvibrionaceae bacterium | reverse complement strand
CGCTTTTTTTGCCAAATTCGCCTAGCCAGAGCTTCGCCGCCTACATTTTTCAGAGATTCCCTAAGTGCAACAGGCGCCATGGCTATTAAGGATTAAGCCCTTCCACTAAGGACATATGGGATTTTACGTCGAACAAATAATTCTGCTCCAGCAAAAAATCCGCCGCATTTTCCGCCGCATCCAGCAGCGCAGCCTTAATATAAAGCGCAGCATCGGTAGAGTGATTAAAGCGTTGCGGCACGGCTGTTTCAAAGCGCAGGCGTTTTTCCACGCTATCAAATTGCCCCATACGCATGCCCGAAAAACCCGGCGCTTCCTGGTCACAAGCGAGCATAAAACTCACTTCTAATTCAGGCCCCAGGTATTGGGCTGCGTGGGATTTGGCCATATTCAGGGCTATGGCCATGCGCGTGAGCGCTGCGGCAAACTCGCTTTCTTTTAATTCTGCGTCGGGATAATACGCGCTTATGGTAAAGACCATGTTGACACCTCATTGGTTGGCATCCCAGAGCCGCTTATAGGCGGTATCGAGTTGGGACAGGTAGCGATCAATCGACTCAAGCTCCAAGCGCTTAGGGAAACGCAGCCCCTTCCCCGCTTGGTACCAAGCCTCCATTTCTGCTTTTAATTGCGCCCTTTTGGCATAGGTGTGGGCGATTTGCTGTTTTAAATAGTTAAGCCTTGGAGCACTGGTATTTACCAGCGTTATACCCTCAGCAATAAAGTGCACACTCACATCCTCACTCTTTTCTTCGATAGCCATGCGGATGTACCCACCAGGATTTCCGTCGACGTCATAATTTGGGCAAACACAAAAATCAAAATTGCAGTTTGGTTTCATCAACTTTTCAGCCACTAGTACCTTTACAGCTGCACTCTCTGCGATTAGCTCACCGGCGTTTTTTAATAGATACTCTGCCTCAGCGTCGATAATTAACCAGTCAGCGGCCCGTATCCTCTGGGTTAATATTGATTTACTTACCTTTACTGCGTGGCCATAGAACACGGCAAAATGCATGGGTAATTTCGCCTGGGATAAATAAACCCGCAGGGCCTGGTTGCACGCTCCGTCCGCTATAAACACTACGTTTTTACCGGCCATTTTCCCTTTAAAAAAATCCACCGCAGCACACCAATTGCTCAACTGGCTGCCAATATTGGGCGTTTCGATGCAATACTCAGCGTCCACCTTTCACCTCTGCAAACAGATACCACCAGCCATGGCAACAACTGAAAAACCCTTACCTTGCTTTAACAGCTTGTTGAAATACTACCTTGCTAGGTAACCTCTGAAAAATTACCTCACTCGCCCTAGCGTCGTTGAATTTGGCAAAAAAAT
>DAOQGS010000856.1:0-1347 GCA_035338675.1 Cellvibrionaceae bacterium | reverse complement strand
ATGGCGAGGGCGGAGCGCAATTGCTCCTGGGCTTTGGTATCGCCGATACATACGGCGATGACTTCTGTGGCCACACCGCGCTCAACTAAGCGTACAGCTTCTTCTATAGCGATTTCACAGAAGGGGTTCACAGCCATTTTGAGGTTGGCCGTATCAACTTGGCTTTGGCTATCGTTAGGGCGCACCTTAACGTTGGCATCGACCACCCGTTTAATGGGGACGAGGATTTTCATAGGGGTTTAGCTCTCCTGATTGGGCTTGAGCGGCCGTTGCCGAAACCAGCGGGCAGCGGGGCGTGTGTCAGACTAACAAAAGGGGCGATACTAAAAGCATTAGTTTTGTGTGGCTAGCCTTTTACACAAATTCTCCCTCTGGCGGCGTATTGTTTAGCGCCTATTGCTTTTATACTTCGCGCTTTTTGGCCAAGTGGGGTGTGCCTGTGGAACGAGAGTCTATGCCTTATGACGTGGTAATTGTGGGGGCGGGCCCAGCTGGGCTTGCCGCCGCCTGCCGCCTAAAGCAGTTATCCGCCGAGATTTCCGTATGTGTGGTGGAAAAGGGCTCCGAGGTGGGCGCCCATATTCTCTCCGGCGCCGTATTTGAGCCTCGCGCCCTAAACGAACTCTTCCCCGATTGGCAGCAGCTGGGGGCACCCTTAAAAACCCCCGTCAGTAGCGACGCCATTTATTACTTCAGCCAGGCGGATAAAGGCATAAAAGTGCCGGGGTTTTTTGTGCCCAAAACCCTTCATAACGAGGGCAACTACATTATTAGCTTGGGCAACCTGTGCCGCTGGCTCGCCGGTCAGGCCGAAGCTCTCGGGGTTGATGTGTTCCCGGGCTTCGCCGCCAGTGAGCTGTTATTTACGGAAGCCGGCGCCGTTAAAGGCATACTCATCGGCGATATGGGCGTGGGGGCCGATGGCGAGCAGAAAAGCAGTTACACCCCCGGCATGGAATTACATGGCAAATACACCCTGTTCGCCGAGGGCTGCCGGGGCCATTTGGGCAAGCGGTTAATTGCCCAGTTCGCTTTAGACGCAGGCAAAGAGCCGCAGCACTTTGGCTTGGGCATTAAAGAGCTGTGGCAGATCCCTGCCGAGCAACACCGCCCAGGGTTAGTGGTGCATACCGCCGGTTGGCCATTGGCCGAGTCCGCCAGCCATGGCGGCGGCTTTTTATACCACCTGGAAGATCGCCAGGTGGCCGTGGGGTTGATCACCGATCTATCCTACGAAAACCCCCACTTAAGCCCCTTTGATGAATTCCAGCGCTACAAACACCACCCCACCATCGCGCAGTTTTTAAAGGGCGGCAAACGCATCGCCTATGGTGCGCGGGCCATTGC
>DAOQGS010000855.1:0-1349 GCA_035338675.1 Cellvibrionaceae bacterium | reverse complement strand
CAAATCAGCCATTATTACGATGTGCGGGTGGCACTGGAAAATCTGGTGTTGGTAGAGATCAGTCAGTTGCGCGATTTAAGCGAATTGCAAGCGCTTGCCGAACGCTGGGACCCAGCTAAATTATTTTACGGCTTGGATATAACGCCGGAGCTCAAACAAGCAGAAGAGGACTTTCACCAGGAATTAGCGGATATTTCCCGCAACTCGGTATTAGCCGGTTATATAGCGGATATTAACGATCATATTCGCGTGGTGCGTTTATTGGGGTTTCCCAATGAAAAAAGTGTTATCGATACCTACGAAGAACACTTTCGCATTTGCTCCTATTTATTACAACACAACCTGGCCGCAGCTCAGGATGAAATGGCTAACCATATCCGTAAAAGCCAGGATCAAGCCAATCGAGTGACATTGCATCAAATTTATAATAATCGGCAGATTTTAAAATTTGATTAAACCTAAAAACCGCAGTTGAACTCACAGCGAGGGTGACTGCGGTTTTTTGGTTAAAGGGCTTAGTGATTCATCCATTTTATTTTTCCCATATCAAACAGCGATTATTAGCAGGCATGGGTTTATCCTCGTGTAATTTTAGCCCGCTTATACAGGCTAAATCATTTACCGCTTCAAAATCTCGAATGCCCATATGGGGCGCTTGTTCTTTTAAAAACCTATCAAAGCGCTCATTACTTTCACTGGTAAAGTCCCCCTTATAATTAAATGGCCCATACAGGGCAAACACTCCGCCGGGTGGCAAATGGGTTGCCACCTCCACCAGCATTTTTTGCGTCAGCGGCCAAGGCATTATATGCGCGGTATTGGCAGAAAATACTGCATCAAAGCCTGTAGGCCAAAGCGGATTTGCCATATCCAACTCAATAGACGGCAGCAGATTCGCGCTGGGATAGGCCTCATGCCATTGTTTAATACCGGCTAAATTAACTGCTAAATCTGCGCATTGCCATTTTAGGTGTGGAAGTGCCGGAGCAAAAAATGCCGAATGCTGGCCTGTACCTGCGCCGATTTCCAGCACCTGGCGAACCGATGAGAATGCTTCTTTTAATACGGTTAAAATCGGTTCTTTATTATTTTCGCAGGATTGGGAAAAAGGCAGAGTCATCGCAGATCCTCTTTTTTAAATCGACAGATGTTGCTTATTAAAGTACGTATCTATTTAAACTGTAACCTTTCAGTTCGCCTGATTAACCTATCCGCGGGAGTGACTTATTCTGCAGTATTTAGCCATGCCGCATAGTCGTTTCGCAGTGTAGCAGTGGTGACCACAGGTTATTGCAGACCGTCAAAAAGAAGGACCTTTTTGACGAGCCTACACGGATGTGTTCACGGCG
>DAOQGS010000854.1:0-1354 GCA_035338675.1 Cellvibrionaceae bacterium | reverse complement strand
ATAACGGCGGTAAATTAGTAGAGCCAATAAAACCGCCGGTGGCCAAGGTTGCCAATATCAACCGCTACGATGGTGAGCGCGATACCACGGTGAATTTTGATGAGGGCTGGAAATTTAATTTAGGCGATGTAAGCGGCGGGCAAAATAGCAGTTTTAATGATGCCAGCTGGAGCGCCATTAATGTGCCCCACGATTGGAGCATCAATTTACCCTTTAATGAAAAATCTCCAGCCGCCCACGGCGGCGGATTTTTAGACGGCGGCATAGGTTGGTACCGCAAAACATTTTCACTGCCCGCCAGCGCCGCTGGGCAAAAACTGTATATTCAATTTGATGGTATTTATATGGACAGCACCGTATGGCTAAACGGCCAACAGGTGTGTGCGCGGCCCTATGGTTATACCTCGTTTGAATGTGATATTACCGCAGCGGCCAAAATTGCTGGCAGTAATCTATTGGCCGTTAAGGTAATTAATCAGCAACCCAGCAGCCGCTGGTATTCTGGCAGCGGTATTTATCGTCATGTGTGGCTTAAAACTGTTAATCCAGTGGCGGTAAGTTTTATGGGTACTTTTGTTAAAACGCCCAGTGTTTCAGCCAATAGTGCCGCGGTAGAAATTAATATTAATGTGCAAAACCTAAGCGCTGCCAATCAAATGGTCACGCTGCAGAATGTAATTTTCGACGCCCAGGGCAATCAAGTAGAAGACGGCACTATCGAAGCCACGGCAATCAATGCCAATAGCAATAAAGATCTTAAACAAACCTTAACTGTCAGTAATCCTGCGCTTTGGTCGCCGGATGCTCCTGCGTTGTATTCCGTTGTTACCAGCCTAATGGTGAATGGCACAAAAGTGGGTAGTTACACCACCACATTTGGCATCCGCACTTTTGAGCTAAATGCCAATACGGGTTTTTGGCTCAATGGCAAACAACTTAAAATTAACGGTGTATGTTTGCACCACGATTTAGGCGCCTTAGGCGCGGCGGTAAATACCCGCGCCATAGAAAAACGCTTTGAAATGCTCAAACAAATGGGCACCAATGCTATTCGCACTTCCCACAATCCCCCTGCGCCAGAATTTTTGGACTTGGCCGATAGAATGGGGTTTATTGTGATGGATGAGGCCTTTGATATGTGGTACGGCGCTAAAACCGCTAACGATTACGCACGCTTTTTTAACGATTGGTCAGAGCGGGATATTAAGGATATGGTGCGCAGGGACCGCAATCACGCCAGTATTATTTTCTGGAGTATTGGCAATGAAGTGCCCCAGGCTGCCGACCAAAATGCGGCCAAACGCCTGATTGGTTTTGTGCGTCGAAGGATCTACGGACTGCCGCTGCCAAAGCC
>DAOQGS010000853.1:0-1359 GCA_035338675.1 Cellvibrionaceae bacterium | reverse complement strand
AGGCGCCTGGCTGTTGCAATCAAAAGAAAACCCCGCCGGTGACATGGCGGGGTTGAGTCGCCCCAGCCCTGCGGGCCAAGGGCGGGTGATTAACGCATTAAAAGTTCTTAGATTCAATCACCCAGTTGCTCCTACAGATACCGCAGTTGGTGCCGAGGAACATGCCTTTGCCCGTAGTGCCCTGGTCGCCCTTTAGATGCCAGTTCAACCAGGCCACGCCCACCTTGGCAAATTCACCTCCGTTATCATCGTTATAGGTGCCGCCATGGCCC
Organism: Cellvibrionaceae bacterium; assembly: GCA_035338675.1. Taxonomy (GTDB): domain Bacteria; phylum Pseudomonadota; class Gammaproteobacteria; order Pseudomonadales; family Cellvibrionaceae; genus CAMCXE01. Next base: position 1,087 of record DAOQGS010000853.1, on the reverse strand, counting down.
ACCGGCAGGTTGGCGAAGTACACAGGTACGCGGGTGATGTTTTGGTAATCCCGCTTGCCATTTTCATAGGCGATATCCGAGGTGCCGCCGTTGAAATAAGCCACGGGGGTGTGCATACCGTTGTAGACGCTTGGGGTTGCGCTAAAGAGCCCGCTGTTCATGGCGACAACTGTGGATAGGCGCGGGTCGGCGGAGGCGTTAAGGGCCATCAGGCCGCCGCAGGAATAACCCATCACGGCGACTTTTTTAGCGTTGATGCGGTTGTAGTACTGGCTGCAGGGGTCGGTACTTTCGTCGATTGCCCAATCAATGGCCGCCAGATGGGTGGAGCCGTTATCTGGGTCGCTACCGCTGCCGTTGGGGGCGCCGTTGGCGATGACGATGTAGCCGTGGGAGGCGATTTCCGCTAAGAACTCCGCATGGCTGCTGCCATTGGCCGAGCAACCGCCATTACCCCAGGAGACAATAGGAATAGAAGCTGTGCCGGTGGGCAAGGTGGCTGGCCGGTACACCGTATGGCGCGGCAGGGCGGACTCTCGCTCCACCACTGCCCCATAGGTGCCGGATAAAGCGGCACCGCGATTGGTGAAACTTACCCGTGTAGGGGCTGGGTGGCTGCTGGGGTTTTCGCAGCGCACCACAGGTATTCCGCTGGATGAGCTGGAGCTTGATGATGAGCTGCTGGATGAAGATGAGGAGCTAGACGAAGAGCTGGAGGATGAGGAAGAGCTGGATGAACTGGAGCTGGAACTCGAACTCGACGAGGACGATGAACTGCTAGAAGCGGGGCCGCCTCCACAGCCCACCAGAGCGAGGGTCACAGCTGTGGTTAACACTTTTATGAGTAGGTGATTACTGGCCATGGTTTGATACCTGTTCAATAGTGAGTGAGTTTTGATGTGGAGAAACCTCTGCCTAGCGGGTATTTTCGGCAATATCGCGGGGGGCCAGGCACCTAAAGCTGCGCATACAGGCAGGCCTAGGTTTTGAAAATACCCAATAATCAGAGCTTCTTTATTTAGAGGATCCTTTTTATTTAAGGGGTCCTTATCGGGTGTCAGTGATTGCCTGCCGGGTTGGGCTATTT
>DAOQGS010000852.1:0-1359 GCA_035338675.1 Cellvibrionaceae bacterium | reverse complement strand
GTGGTTTTTTCATATCTGGGATATTAAAAAGTCCAATGAAAACAATATGCTACGTTGATGGCTACAATCTTTATTACGGATGTTTGAAAAACACTGCGTTTAAATGGCTTGATCTTCACGCGCTGTTAACACGGATTCTGCACGTACAAAATCCGACCACTGAAATCGTTGCGATTAAATTCTTTACGGCACCTGTCATAACCAAATTTGCGACCCATGGCGACTTAGCTCAGGCTTCGCAGCAGCAATACCATCGTGCTTTGATAGCGCTATATCCCGATACGATGCAGATTATCAATGGTTACTACACCACGGGTAAACATAACGCCATGGTGTATCAAGCACCGCCCAACAAGGAGCAGCGTGTTGATGTATGGCGTTTAGAAGAAAAACAAACGGATGTTAACCTTGCATTGCAGGCCTACCGCGATGCAGCGATGGGGCTGGTGCAGCAACTGGTTTTTGTCACCAATGATACGGACCAAGAACCGACGCTTAAGCAGATTCAGGAAGACTTTGCGGATCGAATCAAGATCGGTGTTGTGTTACCTATTTCAGAACCTCGGGACGAATCAGCCGCTCGGCCCGGCAATCGTCGCTTAAGTGTTTTTGCCGATTGGACCCGAAAACACATCAAAATGGATGAGCTGCTACAGGCTCAATTGCCCAGCGTCATACCTACAGGTAAAAAACCCATCCGCAAACCAGTTTACTGGTAGTGGTTTAACTAATTGATTTTTAATAATTATTAATCAAAAAATGGTTGCATCGGCTGAATATTAGAGCGTTTATAGGTCTAACCGCAGCCTGAACCCGCCCACGTTATGAGCACCCCCTGCATCATCGCCACCCGCTTAGAAAACCTGAGTTACCGCCTAATTTATTGCCAAAATGACGGTTACGACTCGGGTAACGGAGCCGGTCCCAACCTTCGACGTTTTTTTAGCGATCAGGAACGTGCCGAGGTGTTGACGGCACTGGGAGATATTTCATGTCTTTGGGACGGTAAGGCGACGGCCTACCATCGGGATTTGGGCGAGAGCTGGGCACACAACCAGCCTCGCTTCGCCGATACTCTGTCGAGCGTGCGATTAATCGCCTGGCAAACCAATGTTGCCTATCTCTACGTGTTTGAAGGCGGGCACTGGCATCGCCACGATATTCGTTAGCCGTGACACGAGGTGCGGGTTTAATCCACGCGCGGGCGCAGATCGCCCAACTCCTGTAGGTGTTCACGCACCAGAGCTTCCAGCGCGATATGAACCAGGTGTGGATCCTCGGCCAGCCTGGCGGCCAACTGCGATGACACACGGGCAGGCCAGTTCAACCAGGCATCCCGCTCGGTGCGGGCCAATGCAA
>DAOQGS010000851.1:0-1365 GCA_035338675.1 Cellvibrionaceae bacterium | reverse complement strand
ACTTTGACCGGCTGCACGCCTATGGCCAGCAACTGCCGCAGGGCCGAGGCGCCACAGGCGCGGCAGTACACGGCTATGCAGCCTTCGAGCAGTTCAAGCTTGCTCGCCAGTTTGTCCTCATTGCCGTCTTGGGCCAGAGCACCAAATTCAACGACATTAAACAGCCGCGCCTCGTCCATATTCACGCCATAGATGGCAAAGGAAGCCGCCGAGCCGAAGTGTTGATCCACGCTTTGGCGGTCTGACGTAGCAAAAGCCACCTTCAGCAGCGTGCTGTCGTCCTTGTCATCAAGTACCTGCAACCTACGGGTTATCTGGCTCATATGCGCTCCTACGTCAGTGTGCCAACTCGGCACGGGGGCCTTGGGGGCCATCGAGCTTCTGGGCGTACATGGAGTAATAGGGCTTGGTTTCCTGGTGGTGGGCGTTGATTAAATTCGCCAAATCAAACAAGGCTTGCGTGGTGCCGCGATAGCCAAACCACAGGCGTTGAAAGCCGCCTAAAAGGTCGTACTGGGGGAAGCCCGCCCGCAGTAAGGGCACCCCTAAGCGCTCGGCGCTCTCGGCGGCGTGGCTGTTGGCGATCATCAGCTGGGCCCGGCCCGCCTGGGCGCGGCGCTCTAGGTCTTCTAAATCGCCGATCTGGATGGTTTTGATGCGGCTTGCCTCGAGGGATTTGGCGCGATCAGGCACCACAGCGGCCACCACTTCGGCGCCCATGGTGGTAAGCAGGCGCTCAAAGCCCAATAACATGTCGGGGTCGGCGGCTATGGCGATGCGGGCCTGGCCGATCATAAAGTGGGTGTCCAGCATGGCATCCTGCAGCTGCTTGCGATGGCGCTCCCAGCGGCTGGGCACCGGGTTGCCGCTAATCTGCGCCAGGGTATTAATCCACTCATCCGCCGCCTCAAGGCCGAGCAGATGGCCGAACTTATGGGCGGGTACGCCAGTGCGTTTGGCCAGCGCATCCGCCGCCGGGTGCAGGCTCTCACCCACCGCCAGAGTGGCGATGCTTTCGCAGGCAGTAGCTATATCGGCAACACTCACGCCGCCGGTGGTGAGGGGGTTGAAGTTGTCATCATCCAAATGGCCGTCCAAAGAGCCGGACAGGTCGGGAATCAGCAGTGGCCGCAGGCCGAAACTCTCTACACTCTCCGCCACAAATTCTATGTCGGTGGGTGTGAGGTTGGCGCCGCAGAGCACGTTAACTTGCCGCTTGCGCAGCCCCACTCGGCTGGTGTCGGCGGGTACTAAAGTCTCCACTATGCCCTTCACCGCCACCGCAAAGCCGCTCTCAAAACTGCCGCTGAAATCCGGGGTGTTCACCGCCACCACAGCGGTTTGGGCGTATTGGGGGAAGCGGTG
>DAOQGS010000850.1:0-1371 GCA_035338675.1 Cellvibrionaceae bacterium | reverse complement strand
GTGCCGCTCGTGCACAGCCTGCCTGGGCGGCGTTGTCGGGTTTGGAGCGGGGGGCTATTTTGCGCCGTTGGGGTGAATTAATGCTTGCCCACGAGCGGGATTTGGCCGTGATCTTAACCTCTGAACAGGGTAAACCCCTCGCAGAAGCGCGGGCGGAAATTGCCTATGCCGCGTCCTATTTTTACTGGTTTGCCGGAGAGGCTGAACGCGTTTATGGCCGTGTGTTGCCGGTTGGCGAGGGGCGCCGCCATTGGGTAGAGCAGCGCCCTTTAGGTATTGTGGCCGCTATTACGCCGTGGAATTTTCCCGCCGCTATGCTCGCGCGCAAGCTCGCCGCTGCGCTGGCGGCGGGCAATGCAGTGATCACCAAACCGGCTTTAGAAACACCCCTTTCTGCTTTGGCGATGGTGCACTTAGGGCTGCAGGCAGGCTTACCCGCCGATTTGGTGAGTGTCTTGCTCAGCGATGAACCTGCTGTGATTGGTGCCTGGTTTTGCCAGGCCCCCAGTATCGCCAAAATTTCTTTTACAGGCTCCACGGCAACGGGCAAATGGTTGCTGGAGCGGGCGGGCAGTTTTATAAAACCTTGCAGTATGGAATTAGGCGGTAATGCACCGTTTATTGTTTTTGCAGATGCGGATATTCATGCTGCGGTAGAGGGATTTATGGCCTGTAAATTTCGCAATGCCGGGCAGACCTGTATCAGTGCGAATCGGCTTTTATTGGCGGCAAGTATTGCCGATGTATTTCTTGCCGAGCTTAAAAACGCCCTGGATACATTAAATTATGGCGACGGTATGGATGCGGATATTCAGCTGGGGCCGTTAATTCATCGGGCCGCCTGCGAGCGCCTGGGCGCTAAAATTGAGCGTGCCAAAGCGCAGGGCGCTAAAGTTGAATTCTTCGGCAGGGATAAACGCGTGCACGCAGTGGGCGCATTTTTTGCGCCCAGCTTGGTGACAGGCGTTACACCCAGCATGCAATTATTTAGCGAGGAAAGTTTTGGGCCGGTGGTTGCGGTAACCGAGTTTACAACGGTGGATGAAGCACTCGCCCTGGCGAATCAAACCCCCTATGGATTGGCCGCTTATGTTTTTGGTCAGAATGTAACAACGCTTAATCGCTGCCAACGCCAATTGCAATTCGGTATGCTGGGAATAAATGAAGCGCGCATAAGCCATGCTTATGCGCCTTTCGGTGGCGTAAAAAATTCAGGGTTTGGCCGCGAGGGCGGTTTAGAAGGTATTGGCCAGTACCAAAGCCAGCAATTTGTTGCTTGGGGGGAATAAGTATTTATCCCGGTTGTTATTTATCGCTTAGGGAACCTCTGAAAAATTACCTCACTCGCCCTAGCGTCGTTGAATTTGGCAA
>DAOQGS010000849.1:0-1375 GCA_035338675.1 Cellvibrionaceae bacterium | reverse complement strand
CGCCTACAGCCCGGTGACCATCTGGGTGCGAGACGGCAAAATCAGTCAGGTAATCAGCGGTGTACAGGTGCTGCGAGTGGAAGATTACCAACAGGCCAGCATCGAACAAATATTCGCCCGCATCGCCTACACCCTCAGCCACAGCCCGGCCCAAACCCAGTTTTTTATGGAATTTGACCCGCTGCTAGGCTTCCCCAGCCAGTTTAAAGCCACCTCCAGTAGCTACGCTGGCGGCACCCAATTAGTGGTGACTGACTTAACCATCGACCCTTAGTGTGGCGCCTAGTCTGTAGCCCCGGCCAACGCCCGTTCTCCTCCCCATATTATTCGGTTAGGCAGCTTGGCCTGTTTTCCCAGCTGCCTTGTGCCCTGCCCAAAATCCCCTTTCTGCCTCCCGAGCACAAATCACTTCCTTGTGATTTGCCCTCCAGGCGGCTTCGCTGCGCACATTGCCCCTGCAATGGGTGAAAAGGGCGAGGGGCCAAAAATCTTCCAGCTGGGGCATATTGTTTGTGCTCCAAACATTTTTACTCCCTCCCCTTGTTAAGGGGAGGGCTGGGGTGGGGTTTAGGGCTAACCGCAAACATCAGCCAAAAAACACTACAAAATGCTCAACCCAATGAAATTGCCCCATTCCCACAGCTAACAAAACTGCCCGGCCAACAAGCCGTTTTTTTAAATTAATTCCCCAAGGCTGTTTGCGCGCCATAGCGCACAGCCACAAGCGGCAATCACCTCTTCACAGCTATAAATAGCTCTGTAACACTGCGCAGGCGGCGGTATTAAAAAACGCTGCACAGCACTTAATTAACAACCACAGGGATTTAACCATGGCGCAACCTAATTTAATTAACTTAATTATCCCCGCTGCGGATCTGCAAGACATTCAAACCGCACTCAACACCCTCACCAGCAAACTCGCCCCTCACCTGATTAGCCTCAGCGCCAACGAGCGCAAAGAAATTCCCAAAATGGGCGATAAAACCCAAGCCTTTGTAGGTAAGGCGCGGGAATACGCCAGCCAAAACCCAGATTTGGTGCCCAACTATTTGGACGTAGGTGCCTTTGAGGTGGACTGGCAGGCGGTGGAATTATTGTCCCGTCTGCAGCGCCAACTGGCACCCCTGGCGGACAACCTAAGCGACAGCCTGGCCCTCAGCGGCAGCGAAGCCTACCAAGCCGCCCTGATCTTCTACCGCAATATAAAAATGGCCGCCCGCGCGGGCGTGCCCAACGCCAAAACCATCGAAGCGGACCTCTCCAACCGCTTCCCCGGCAGCAGCGCCAGGGCCAGCACTAGCGCCGAACCGGCCTAAGTCTAGGCTGCAGCGGGGCAGGGGGCACCACCTGCCCCCTGCTACAAAGTGCTTTACCC
>DAOQGS010000848.1:0-1377 GCA_035338675.1 Cellvibrionaceae bacterium | reverse complement strand
TCATCACTCCAGCGTAACCCGCTGGGTAAAACAAGGCCGTCTAACTGGATCATGTCTAAGTTCGATAAAGCGGTAGTGGGGAAAAATTGGCAACGAAATCAGGCGGTAAAAAAATAAACACGAGAATTAAAGCGAAAATAAACCGGCGATTGAATATTAAAAATCAAACTAAAATTTAAAAGTAAGAATAAAAATAAAAAAATAGAAATCGTTTTCAGCCAGTGAAGGGTTTGATGCGATACAAAAAACGTGTGCTCACGGCATTGACATCCAAGTTGTTCGCCTCCAAAAAATGGCCCGTTTCATTCACTGCATAGTCACCCATTTCCGCAGCGCCATTATCTAAAAAAGTGCCAAAACGGACGGCTTCATGAACACTTAAAGTGCGGTAATAGGTCGGCCAATCGTCATTGAAGTGGGCGAGCATGGCGTTAAACGCCGCGCGCATGGCCGCTTCATCGACGGCAATTCCAGCAAGGGTATAAAAACGGTTAATCCACAACAGGTTGTGCCAGGTGTTATTCGGTCCGATTTCAAACCAGCGGATATCGTTACCATCCATGATCACAGCGTCGGTGACCCCCAGGTGCGCAGCGACCCAGGCCAGATGCTCGTGTTGGATGAGCAGGGCAATATCCTCAGCCGCCACCCAAAGGGTTTCAAATCCCTCGGTACTGAGTTTTTCCCCTCGGCACATGAGGGACACCTGCTGGGCCTGGGACCAGGGCCGCTTATGCCAGGGGCTGGTATCACCCGGTGCGGTGTCGTAGCCTTGGGCAAAATAAGTAGCGGGATTTAGCATTGAGTAGGCGGGCAGGCGGATGGCGGGCGTTCGCTCCAGGATCGGGTCATCGGCATTGTTAAAATCGTATTCATACACGCCTGTGCGTGAAAACCGTTTGATGGCTGACCAGCGCGGAATAAAGCGCATTTCTAAATCCGTGGGGTTAAATTGCCAGCGCAGACCCGCTTGCAGAGCCGGTAATCCCGGCGGAATACAATCGGCCTGATCCGGTGCCGTAAGGTATAGCCGAAACGACACCTGACATTCCCCGTCTAGCATGCGCATAAACTCGTTGCTCCAGTTTCGGTGCCAGCCATAGACGGGCGAAAACGGGTGCAGTGGGTAGGCATTCCAGTTGCCCATGCCGGACACCGCTGTGGCGCCACTCAAATACCGAGTTTGCCCGGCGGCCAGGGTTATCCAGGCCTGCCAACCCGCCGCTTGCACGATCAGTCCCACCGTAAAATCCAGACGGTTGGTCAGTTGGACCACCCAGCGAAAGGTGGTGAGATTGTGTAGCTCAAATACCACCTCAAAGCCAATCGCCTGGTTGAGGATGGGTGTGACCGGGTAGAGCAGCTCAAACGGCTCCA
>DAOQGS010000847.1:0-1378 GCA_035338675.1 Cellvibrionaceae bacterium | reverse complement strand
TTGGCAAATTCAACGACGCCAGAGCGAGTAAGGTAATTTTTCAGAGGTTCCCTAACATTTCTGCTTCAGGCAACTATCACACCGGCTTTTGCGCCACCACCATTAAATTAAAACTCGCCCCCTGCCAGGCAATTAATTGCTCAAAATTGCGCTCAAACAAAGTCACCTCAAACCCTTGTGCAGCCAGCATCGCTTCCAGCTCTACACTGCTTACTGCCACCATGGGGTGTTCATCCTGCCAGGCGCTGATGCGGCCATTTTGGTTCAGCTCAATGGACAATTGCAGGCTTTGTTGATTGCCTTCACCGCTATAGGCCCAGCGGGATTGAAAGGTAAATTGCTGCTCGCCGTCTTGATAATAAGTGGTAATACCCGCCGAATTATCAATGCCGCGTTTATCCACACAATCAAATACTAAAAAACCACCGGGCACTAAAGCATCCCACACCGCACGAAAAAATACCGTTAATTGCTCTATATCGCTGTTGTAATGCATGGAATACAACAGGCAGCTGGCAAAATTAACCTGCGGCTGGGCCGGTAATTTAGCCATATCGGCCAACAACCATGTCGCCTCGGGGCAGCGTTGGGCCGCTTGTTTGAGCATGGCGGCGGAATTATCTAAACCCGCCAACTGCCATCCATAATGTTGCATATGTTCCATTAATTGGCCGGTGCCGCAGGCGATATCCAAATAATGCTCACCAGGGGAGTCATTAAATAATTGCACCAGCCGCTTTAGTGTTGCGGCCTGCTGGGCATAGGGAATATCCTGGCAAAAACGGTCGTAATAGGCCGATAAATCTTCGTATAAATGGCAGTTTGCCACCGACAATCCTCACATAATATTTAATGACAGAGCCACTGGATTTAAAAAAACAACCCCACACATAAACCCAGCTGGCAATAATGGCCGTACCAGGTACACTTGCCGCCACCACAACCACATCACAGAGGAACTGCTATGTCGCGAATCTTAATGGGTGCTTTATTAGTACTCAGCAGCCAGGCATTTGCCGAAAAATTCAGCTTATCCAGCCCCAGCATTAAAGAGGGGCAAACCCTCAGCCTGGAGCAGGTATTTAATAGTTTTGGCTGCAGCGGTAAAAATATTTCCCCTGCGCTTAGCTGGGCCCACCCACCGGCGGGCACTAAAAGTTATGCCCTTACCGTGTACGACCCAGACGCCCCCACCGGCTCCGGCTGGTGGCATTGGGTGGTGTATAACCTGCCCGCCACCGCCACGGGCCTGCCAGCGGAAGCAGGCGATGCCAGCGGTAAAAACCTGCCTGCAGGCGCAGTGCAAGGCCGCACGGATTTTGGCAGCACCGGGTTTGGCGGCGCCTGCCCACCCCCCGGCGATAAACCCCACCGCTAT
>DAOQGS010000846.1:0-1386 GCA_035338675.1 Cellvibrionaceae bacterium | reverse complement strand
ATTGATGGCCTGTGTGTGCGCATCGGCGCCATGCGCTGCCACAGCCAGGCGATCACATTGAAGCTGAATAAAAATGTCCCCATGGCGGATATTGAGCAGTTAATTGCCCAGGCCAACGATTGGGTAACCCTGGTTCCCAATACCCGCGAGGCCTCACTGCAGGATTTAACACCGACCAAGGTTACCGGTACCTTGAGCATTCCCGTTGGCCGTCTGCGCAAGATGAATATGGGGCCTGAGTATTTAAGTGCCTTCACGGTGGGGGACCAGCTGCTGTGGGGCGCTGCTGAACCTCTGCGCCGTATGCTGCGCATTTTATTGGCTCACGTCTGATCTGATCGCCGCCCGCAAGGGCCTCATCTGGCTGGCAACTGCTGGCCAGAGCATTCGAGTGGGCAGGGATGCTCGCTTGCGTCTTTCCCGCAAAACGCGTCCACCCGTCAAAACACCCATATAAAAGCCGAAACATTGCACTATTCAATGCATAGCGCGCTAAGCACTGTCGCCCCATGCGCAAAGGGAATTTTCCGCCAGGCGGCGCTTGGTGACTGACATTTGGCGCGCAAGTTGAAAAAACACCGTTTGTCATGAATACTTACGCTGATAAGCGAATAAGATGGGCAACTTCACGGGGCATTCGGTTTTAAACTGAATCTCGGGGTGTTGCCCAGCATTAGCATAATAAGAATTAGTGTCTGTAAGCCGTGCGGTCGAATACCCTTCAGTCAAGAGAGTCTTGTTGATCGGCTGTCGTGTCGCTCTGGGTTTGCGGGGTTATCCAAACAGGTGAGTCTTCCTCCTAAAACAATAAGGATTACCCTTATGGGTCTGCGAAAACAAACGATCTTTTTAAGCTTAATTTCAACCCTGGCCTCGCCCTGGGTGATGGGCCTCGGCCTGGGTGAAATCAAGCTGAAATCGACTCTTAACCAGCCACTCTATGCGGAGATTCAACTGACGCAGACTAAGGATCTTACCGATCGGGAGATTCTGGTAGGGCTGGCCTCCGCCGCAGACTTTGCCCGTGTGGGTGTTGAGCGCCCGGGGTTCCTCGGCGATCTTAAATTCCAAGTGGTGATGGACCCAGGCAAAGGCCCCCTGGTGCGCATCACCTCCAGCAAAGCAGTTGTTGAACCCTATTTAAATTTTATTGTGCAAGCCCAGTGGCCCAGCGGTAAATTGCTGCGCGAATACACCGTGCTGGTAGATTTGCCCACCTATGGCGGTGATGAGCCTGCCAGCGCAGCTCCACCGGTCAGCCGCCCCAGCACTAATGTCCCCAAGGTTGAAACCCAGCTGACCCAAGCCCCCGAGGCGCCCCGCGCGCGGGTCAATCGTCCGGCGGCCGCAGCGGCAACGCCTCGCCCGAAAGTACCGCGCCCAGCG
>DAOQGS010000845.1:0-1391 GCA_035338675.1 Cellvibrionaceae bacterium | reverse complement strand
GTGGTGCTCGCCTGGCTGCTGGGCCAATCCACCAATTTAGAAGATGTATTAGTGGGCCATTTGCTCTCTGGCGTACTGCTCAACAACAGCGCCTGCCCACTGATGCAAGCGTTGGAAACCACCGAATTAGGCCAAAGCCCCAGCCCCCTGTGCGGCATGGATGATTCACAAAAAGAGCTGACCTTTATTTGCGGCCTAGAGGGCGCCACGGCAGAGAACATAGAAGCCATTGAGGCGTTTATTCTCACCACCCTAGAGAAAATCGCCAGCGAGGGCATACCCCAAGAGGATGCCGAGGCGGCCCTGCATCAGTTGGAATTACACCAGCGGGAAGTGGGCGGCGATCACCACCCCTTTGGGCTGCAAATTATCCTCAACGCCCTCACCGCCGCCACCCATCGCGGCGACCCGGTGGCCCTACTCAATATCGACCCGGCCCTGAGCAAACTGCGGGAACAAATAAAAGACCCAGCCTTTTTACAAGGCCGCATCCGCGCCCTACTGCTGGATAACCCCCACCGGGTACGCCTGGCCCTATGCCCCGATGCACACCTTGCCGAGCGCAAACAGGCTGCCGAGGTGGCGCAACTGGCCCGCATCCGCGCCGCTTTAAATGACCGTGAAAAACAAGCCATACTCGAACAGGCCGAGGCCCTTTTACAGCGCCAAGGCCGCGTGGATGATGAAAATATCCTGCCCAAAGTAACTCTGGAAGATGTGCCCCTGAAAGAGGGCCATCTCTCCCCAAGCGTACTCAGCCTGCACACAGATAACGACCTCTATCGCTACGATGTGGGCACCAACGGCCTGGTGTACCAACAGATTGTGTTGGACTTACCGCAACTGGCCCCGGAGCAAATTAACCTGCTGCCCTACTACACCAACCTGTTAACTGAGGTGGGTGTTGATCAGCACGACTACATCGCCATGCAACGCAAGCAGGCGGCGGCCACCGGCGGTTTTAGCGCCTACACCAGTATTCGCGGCCTGGTGGATGATGTGCACAGCAGCCAGAATTTTTTAACCCTCTCCGGCAAAGCCCTCAACCGCAACCAGGCAGCGCTGAGCCAAATCATGCAGGCCACTCTAAGCGGCGCCCGCTTTGATGAACTCAACCGCATCCGCGAAAGCATGGCCCAAGCCCGCGCCCATCGGGAGCAATCCATCACCAATAACGGCCATGGCCTCGCCATGACCGCAGCCACCCAGGGCCTGTGCGCCATCGCTCGCCTCAACCACGAGTTGGGCGGCCTCGCCTCCATCCAGCGCCTCAAACAACTCGACGACAGCCTGGATGATACCAGCGCCCTAAGCGATTTTTGCGCCCAACTGGCTGGCATCCACCACACCATCAAAAATGCCCCCCGGCGCTTTTTGTGGGTGGGGGAAGC
>DAOQGS010000844.1:0-1394 GCA_035338675.1 Cellvibrionaceae bacterium | reverse complement strand
CATCCGGCGGCGTGTTGTGGACATAATCGAGTAGCCGCTCGATGCTCGTGGTCGCCACGTGCATACGGGTGTCTGAGGCGGCGTAATAGATAAACACCTCCCCCGCCGCGTTACTTATCCAGCCATTGCTGAACACCACATTCGAGACATCCCCCACCCGCTCAGGCCCCAGGGGCGCCAGAAAATGCCCGGCGGGTTTGTACAACACCCGCCAGGGTTCTTGAAGATCGGTGAGAAACACGTACAGCACATAGCGCAAACCCGCTGCGGTGGCGCGCACCCCATGGGCCAAATGCAGCCAGCCTGCAGAGGTTTTTAAAGGCGGCGGCCCCTGGCCGTTTTTCACTTCCTGCACCGTGTGGTAGTGCTTGGGGTCGAGGATAATTTCCCGCTGCAGCTGGGCCGCCTCCATGCTCGGCGTCAGCCCCCAGCCGATGCCGCCGCCGGCCCCCACGGCGATAAAGCCGTCCTGCGGGCGGGTGTAGAGGCCGTATTGCCCATTAATGAATTCGGGATGTAACACAACATTGCGCTGCTGCCCCGAATAGGTAACGAGATCAGGGAGCCGCTCCCAGCGCACTAAATCCTTGGTGCGCACTATGCCGCACTGGGCCGTAGCCGCCGAGCTATCGCCCGGCTGCGCCGGGTCTTTGCGCTCGGTGCAGAATAAACCGTAGATGTAACCGTCTTCATGCTGGGTCAGGCGCATGTCGTAAACATTGACATCGGGCGCCTCGGTTTGCGGCAGGTCGATGGGAAAATCCCAGAAGCGAAAGTTATCCACCCCATTGGGACTTTGGGCCACCGCAAAAAAGGATTTGCGATCATTCCCCTCCACCCGCACCACTAAGGTGTATTGCCCCTGCCAGAACAGCGCGCCGGAGTTAAAGGTGGCATTGATACCCAGCCGCTCTAAGCCCTGCGGGTTGCTGGCGGGGTTGAGGTCGTAGCGCCAGAACAGCGGCGTGTGCTCGCGGGTGAGAATGGGGTTGCGCCAGCGGCTGAACACCCCATTGCCCGCAGCAACCTCATTCGGGCGCGCAAGCAAAGCCTCCTGCTGGGCCATCCGCTCCGCTAGGGCGGCAATTATTCTGGACATAAACCATTTACCTTTTGAAAACGGACATTCGCCGCCAAGCCAATGTCATTAAGTTAAGAGTTGACCGCCATTTTTCGCCATAGCCAGGGCCAAAATTCCTAAGCGTCGCAGGCGATGGCATCAGGTTAAGCATTTCCCCCACAGCCAACAGCCATAGGGGCGCTCCGGTGCCCGCTGCCGCGCAGATCCTGATCTATAGCCGAGACACGCACCGGGCAATACAAGGGTTGCCCCAGGTTCCGCCTTAACCACACCGCCTTTGGGAGGCTAAAAAGTGGTGGCGGGGCATCGCTAT
>DAOQGS010000843.1:0-1394 GCA_035338675.1 Cellvibrionaceae bacterium | reverse complement strand
ATTGAGTGCTCCCGGAGTCTCGCGGAATCGGTGTTTCTGTCGATCGCGGGCAGCGATCACGCATTCCCGCATCGACTGGCTGTTGGTCCCGACTTTATCATTGGAGAGTTCTCGAAAAGGAACGGGCGGAACTTCGACATGAATATCGATCCGATCCAGCAGGGGGCCGCTCATGGCGCTAACAACTCATCAAGAGTCCAGTATTCCACCGCCTCTCCCGCTGCCAGCGATTGGTTGGCCGCCAAACGGACTACGCCATCGGCCAGGCTCAACGAGCGCAGTGCACCGGAACTTTGGTTGGCCAGCGGGCGTACACCCGCCTCAACCCATTCCACCCGCACAAACTCTTCGCGGCTGCCTGCGCTGAGGCTGCAGGCCACAGGCACCAGGCGCGGCGGCGGCAGGCGGGCCGGGCCGCCCTGCAGGGCTTGAATAAAAGGCTTAGCCAACAGGCAATAGGTGATAAAACTCGACGCTGGGTTGCCCGGCAACCCCAGCACTGGGGTGGCGCCAATCTGGCCGAACATAAAGGGTTTACCCGGTTTGAGGGCGATTTTCCAAAAGCTCACCTGCCCGAGTGCAGCAAGGCTCGCCTTAACGTGATCCTCCTCCCCCGCCGACACGCCCCCGGTGCTGACAATCACATCCATACCGGCGGCAAGTTCAGCCAGCAAGGCTTGCGTTTGCGCCGCGTCATCTGCCACCGAGTAATGGTGCACCTGGGCACCCAACAGGCTGAGGGCACTGCCGAGCAACTGGCTATTGCTGTTGTAGATTTGCCCGGCGCCGAGGGCTTGGCCGGGCGCCACCAGCTCCGAGCCGGTGGCCACCAGCGCCACCTTCACCGGGCGCAGCACCTCCACCTGGGTTATGCCCTGGGAGGCCAGCAGCGCCAGAGCCACCGGCCCCAGCCGCTCCCCCGCCGCCACTAAAAGTTGGCCGGGGCTTATATCCTGGCCCATGGGGCGAATATTGGCGCCGAGTTTGGGCGGCACGGTTATCCGCACCCGCCCATCGGGCAAGCACTCGGTGTTCTCCTGCATCACCACCGTATCGGCCCCCGGCGGAATTTCCCCGCCGGTAAAAATGCGCGCCGCACAGCCTGGGGCTAAAGGCTCGGGCGCGCAGCCCGCCGCAATGCGCGCAGACACGGGTAAGGGCTCCGTCGCATCGCTTAAGCGCAGGGCGTAGCCGTCCATAGCACTGTTATCGGCAGGCGGCACCGCAAGCTGCGCCAGTACCGCCTGCGCCGCCCGCGCGCCCAAGGCTTGCTGCAGCGGCAGCCAAATGATCTGGGCAACCGGCACCGCCTGTTGCCACAGGGTTGCTTGGGCCTGCGCCAGGCTTAACATGAGGGCTTTAACACCGCGACAAAATTACAGGGCTTGGTGCGG
>DAOQGS010000842.1:0-1395 GCA_035338675.1 Cellvibrionaceae bacterium | reverse complement strand
CGCCGCGGTTTTATTAAAGAAGCGGCAAAATATACCGCCAGCACCCTAGCAGCAACTGCTCTGCTGGATTCCTTAGCACCGAATTTTGCAGAGGCGCAACAGGTTACACCCGGTGACAAACGCCTCAAGGGCGAATATGTTGAGTATCCCTCACCCAACGGCAATGGCAAAATTCGCGGTTATTTGGTTAAACCTGCCAAGGCTAAAGGTAAATTGCCCAGCGTATTGGTTGTGCACGAAAACCGTGGCCTCAATCCGCATATCGAAGACATAGCCCGCCGCTTAGCATTGGATAATTTTATCGCCTTTGCGCCAGACGCCTTATTTACCCTTGGCGGCTATCCAGGGGATGAGGACAAAGCCCGCGAATTATTTCAAAAACTTGACCAAACCAAAACCCAAGAAGATTTCGTTACCGCAGCCGATATATTAAAAAAGCTGCCTGGCAGTAACGGCAAGGTGGGCGTGGTGGGTTTTTGTTACGGCGGCGGCATTGCCAATTTCCTCGCTACGCGCGTCCCCACCTTGAATGGTGCAGTACCTTTTTATGGCAGACAGCCTGAAGAGGCTGACGTAGCCAAAATTAAAGCACCCTTATTAATTCATTACGCCGGCACTGATGAGCGCATTAATGCTGGCTGGCCCAAATACGAAGCGGCTTTAAAAGCGGCTAAAACCCAGTACGAAGCATTTATTTACCCAAATGTACAACATGGTTTTAACAACGACACCACGCCCCGCTATGATGCCGCCGCTGCAGCGCTTGCCTGGGGGCGCACTGTGACATTTTTTAATAAACATTTGCGCGCCTAATCGAGTTTGACTCACAGTTCGACTAGCAAAAAGGTGGGCAACAAGCTGTAGGGTGTGCAAGCGTGCTTGCACACCGTTTTGCTAACGGCATTAAATAAACAATGTATTCCCACATCAACCCTTGGAATTTAATTAAATTTTCTACTTTAGCCTTGGCGTACTTTGGTAATTAACTGATATGGCAAAAGCAACCTCACAATCACTACTTTTATCCTACCGCCTGCAGGTTGCCCTACGAGTATTGCTTGCGGCGGTGGGTGGTTATTTTGCCACTGTAGTTACGGCTATATTTCTGGTCAATGTGTTGCCCCTCAGCCGCAGTGATGCCGTCGTCACCTCGGCCCTGTCAACTTTTGTTATCTACACACTCGCAGTTATTTGGGTTTTTTCGGCGCACAGCTTGCGGCGAGCCACAATAGGTCTTTTATCACCCACGTTAATTTTGGCTGTAATTAATTTTATATTTTTAAGCTTGGGAGGTACCCAATGAAAAATGGTTTTCGCCAGTCTATGGCCTGGCTACATACTTGGCTCTTCGTAGAATTGTGTAAAACCCCCGCGCCAGATGGCAAAATGACCTTC
>DAOQGS010000841.1:0-1401 GCA_035338675.1 Cellvibrionaceae bacterium | reverse complement strand
ACCCCATCAGTGACCACTGGGTGGGGCGCACCTATCTGCGTTATTCCGATCTGCCGGATAATGTCGCCCGCAGCCCGCTAATCGATGAAAACCACGCCCTGGTGCTGGCGGCTACGGTGAGTTATGCGTTTTAAGCGCTTAGCCGCAAGCCTGCTGCTCAGCCTTAGCTGCCCTCTGCTCTGGGCGCAGGAGGATTCGGCTGCCACCCTTACAGCCAAACCCAATAAATGCATTGCCCTCAACAGGGGCCAGGCCTGTTACCAAACGGTTCGCTTCTACTGGCACACCCCGGCCGCTGGGGACTATTGCCTGTTTGCCGAGGGCCAACCGACACCCCTGCACTGCTGGCAGGGCGCGGGTGCACCGCCGTTCCAACACGAATTTGTCGGCCAACAAAGCCAGGGGTTTTTCATTCGCACGCCCGAGGGCCAAACCCTGGCGCAGCTGGATCTGGTGGTGGCCTGGGTGTACACCTCCGGGCGCCGGGATAGCGGCGGCTGGCGGCTTTTTTAAAACCTCATCGGTCACAGCGAGACAGGCATGACAACACAGGAACACATACTGGTAGTTGAGGACGATACCTCCCTGGCCGAATGGATTTGCGACTACCTAGGCCAACACAATTACAAAGTGAGCCTGGCCACCACCGGCACCCTGGCGGTGGAGCGCATCGCCTGCGAGCGGCCGGATTTGGTGGTACTGGATTTAATGCTGCCGGAAAAAAACGGCTTTGATGTGTGCAAAGAGGTGCGGCAGTTTTTTGCTAAACCCATCCTCATGATGACCGCCTCCGGCGATGAGGTGGACGAAGTGTTGGGCCTGGAGCTGGGGGCCGACGACTACATCACCAAACCGGTTAAACCCCGCGTGTTACTCGCCCGCATCAAAGCCCTGCTGCGCCGGGAACCGGCCACAGGCTCCGACAGCAGCCGCAGCTTTGGCCGCCTCTTGATTGATGCCCAGTCTAAATCCGTAAGCCTTGCCGGTAACCCCCTAGACATCAGCAGCCACGAATTTGATGTGCTCTGGCTTTTGGCCTGCCGGGCGGGGGAAGTGGTCAGCCGCACCGAGCTGGTCAGCCAATTGCGCGGTATCGAATACGACGGCTTTGATCGCTCGGTGGATATCCGCATCTCGCGCCTGCGCAAAAAACTCGGCGACAGCGCCGAGGCGCCGAGCAAAATCAAAACGGTTTGGGGGCGCGGCTATCTATTCGCCCCGGATGCCTGGTAAGCACGCGTGCGCGGTTTATTGCTCTCACTTATTGCCGTGGTGTTAACCGCCGTGGTGGGCCTAGGCTGGTTGATCTCCCAGGTCTATTCCCAGCTGGATCCCGGCCAGGTGGATACGCCCTACGTGGGCATGGGGCGCCAACTGGCAAAAACCCTCGACAGCCCCGAT
>DAOQGS010000840.1:0-1402 GCA_035338675.1 Cellvibrionaceae bacterium | reverse complement strand
CCTGTGGAATCGGGAAGATGGCGATATCGTGATTACCGAATTACCCCACCAGGTGAGCGGGGCAAAAATTATTGAGCAAATCGCGCAGCAAATGCAGCAGAAAAAATTGCCCATGGTGGCGGATTTGCGCGATGAATCCGACCATGAAAATCCCACTCGTTTAGTCATTATCCCGCGCTCCAATCGCATCGATTTAGATGCCTTAATGAACCACCTGTTTGCTACCACGGATTTAGAGCGCAGCTACCGCATTAATATGAATTACATAGGCCTTGACCGCAGGCCCTGCGTGAAAAGCCTGCCGGGTATGTTGGCTGAGTGGTTGGTGTTCCGCACGGAAACGGTTCGCCGCCGCTTGCAGCACCGGTTAGATTGGGTGGATCGCCGTTTACATTTATTGGACGGTTTATTAATTGCGTTTTTAAATTTGGATGAAGTGATTCATATAGTCCGCACCGAGGATCACCCCAAAGAAGTATTAATGCAGCGTTTTGCCTTGAGCGAAGAGCAGGCCAATTACATTCTCGATACGCGTTTGCGCCAATTGGCCCGTTTAGAAGAGATGAAAATTCGCGGCGAACAAGCCGAGCTTGCCAAAGAAAAAGCTGATTTAGAAGCGACCTTGGCTTCCGAGAAAAAATTAAAATCATTAATCCGCAAAGAGCTGGTGCAAGCGGCAAAAGAATTTGGCGACGAGCGCCGCTCGCCCATTGTGGAGCGCGCCGAAGCCCAGGCCTTTAGCGAAAATGAAATTCTGCCCAGCGAACCGGTGACGGTGGTGTTATCCGATAAGGGCTGGATTCGCGCCGCCAAAGGCCACGATATAGATCCAGCGGCACTGAGTTACAAAGCGGGTGATAGTTTTAAATATGCCGCCCAGGGTAAAAGCCAGCAAAATGCTCTGTTATTAGATTCAACTGGCCGCAGTTACGCCCTGCCTGCCAGCAGCCTACCCAGTGCGCGGGGGCAGGGGGAGCCTTTAACCGGCAAACTCAACCCGCCCTCCGGTGCGGAATTTTGCGGGCTGCTGATGGGCGATGATAATCAGCCTGTGTTATTAGCCAGCGACGCAGGGTACGGATTTATTGCCAGCTTCGGCGATTTGTACAGTAAAAACCGCGCGGGCAAAACGCTGTTGAGTTTGCCGGAAGGCGCCAAGGTAATGCCACCGCTGCCCTTACCGGCCACTATTGAAGGCACTTATTTGGTGGCCGTCACCAACGAGGGACGCATGTTGGTATTCCCGGTGAGCGATTTACCGGTTTTACCCAAGGGTAAAGGCAACAAAATTATTGGTATTCCTTCGGATCGATTAATTAAACGCGAAGAGTTTTTAGCGGGGCTGGCGGTAATTAGCCAGGAGGGCAGCGTGAAAATATTCAGTGGCAAACGCCATCTCACC
>DAOQGS010000839.1:0-1406 GCA_035338675.1 Cellvibrionaceae bacterium | reverse complement strand
GCGTTGACCTCGATAAAACCCAAGGGCGCTTTGTACTGCGCCTTGCCGTCTTTGGGCGGCGGATAGCGGCCGATGGTGAAACCTGCGATGTTGTCGCTGCCGTTTTTCAGGGCGGCCAGTACAAATACGTGCAGGGTGAGGGTTTTTTGCGTCAGCTGTTCGATCACCTGTACCTGGTGGTAGCCGGGTTTGGCAGGCGCCTGCCAAACCCAGCGCTGGTTTTGGCCGCTTAAGGGCTTGCCATCGAGGTTCACTAGGTAGTTCTCTTGCCCCTCCACGCTGATGTTGAGCGGTTGGCCGGGCATGACGGTGGTGAAAAATCGTTGATAGGGGATGTCTTCGCCGTTGACTACGACTTTGATACTGGCCCGCGCCGTGGTGAACTTTGGCCCTGCGATGGGCGCTGCGTTAAAGATAGGTTTGGCCGCCGCCGCAGGGGCGCCTGCGCTCTGGCTTTGTTTACTGCGGCTGCTTTTTTTGCCGGTTTTGCCCCGTTTAGCGCTGGTTTTGGCGGCTGGTTTAGTGTTTTTGGCCCCATTGCTGGCGGACTTGGCTTTGGCGGTTTGCACCGCCGCAGTTTTAGTGGCCGCACTGGCGTGGCTTGTGGGCAGACACAACAGCGCACAGCTGCAGGTGATGAGTGCGCTGCACAGGCGCTTGGTGAGACGTTGAATCATTAGGGTGCTGTAGGGGCGGTAATGGGCTGGCGCAGTGCACGCCAAAGGGCGACATCGCGTTCATAGAGGTCGGTGCGGTAACTGACATTGCCCTCGTCATCCAATACTACGGTCCAATACTCCAGGTGAACGGGAACCGGATGCTTCACCGCGATGGTTTGGGTGATGCCTAAATCTATAGTCTCTTGGATTTTTTCCATATCCCAACCCTGCTCGCCGAGAATCCACTCGGCTAATTCCAGCGGTTTATGTACGCGGATACAGCCGGAACTAAAGGCGCGTTCGGCCCGGCTGAACAGGTTGCGGGTGTTGGTATCGTGCAAATAAATATCGTCGGTATTGGGGATCATAAATTTCACTTGCCCTAGGGCATTTTGGGGGCCGGGCTGCTGCACCAGGCGGAAGGGGAAATTGCCCTTGCCCAGGCGGCGCCAGTTCACTCCGGCCACGTCAACCACGCGGTCACGTTCGTAAACGGTAATGCCGAGTTTGGCGAAAAAAGTGGGATCCTTTTGAATTTCCGGAAGCTTGTCTTCCACCGCTAGCTTAGGCGGCACCGTCCAGGACGGGTTGAAGATAAGGTTATTGATTTTGCTGCTGAAGATCGGTGTGCGGCGGTAGTTGCGGCCGACGATGACCGGTTTTTTGAGCACCACTTGGTTATCGATGACGCCTTTAAGTTCAAAGCTCGGAATGTTAACCAGTAGGTATTTATGACCTAAATCTTCC
>DAOQGS010000838.1:0-1410 GCA_035338675.1 Cellvibrionaceae bacterium | reverse complement strand
GCATTTCGGTAGTGAATGCCTTGCGAAAATCACGATAATGGAATTTCTGGAGGACTCCTTAAACTTTACCAAACCGCTCCAAAATATACCCAGTCATACTATTAGCCAGCTCATTCTCACCCAGAAACACCTTCTGTGCGGTTTCCTTTTCTAAAAATTCCGCTTCTTCTTCATTATGAGTGCGCACCAGGGTTTCTATTTTGGGGTTAAGCGTGCGGGCATTTTTTATCATTTGGCGCACATCAAAGGTGTCAGGAGTGCTGACTACCAGCATACTAGCCCGGGCTATATGGGCTTGAATTAATACCGCCGGTTCCGCCGCGTCCCCAGCAACGGCGGCTATGCCGGTGGCGCGGATGCGCTCGACAATTTCTCGGTTTTGTTCGGCCACTATAAATGGAATGCCCCGCGCAATTAAGCTTTCACCTATGCGCCGCCCGACTCGGCCGTAACCCACTAATACAATTTGCCCTGCTAGATACTGAGCATCGGTGGCAGAAGGTAATGCCGCCAAGGGGTCGGTGGGGTGCTCTAAAACTCTGGCGGTTTTGCTGTTGGCCACTAGCCATTTCAGCACAGGTTTAACGCCGGCAAATAAAAGTGGGTTAAGGGTTATAGAAATAAGCGCGCCGGCGAGAATTAAGTTTTGCCCCTCGATGGGCAGCATATTTAGGCTTACCCCCAAGCTTGCCAAAATAAAAGAAAATTCACCAATTTGCGCGAGGCTTGCAGAAACATTTAAGGCTGCGCTAATGGGGTAGCGCAGGGCCAAAACCAGGGCAACGGCGGCAAGGGATTTGCCGATCATTATCACTGCCACCACAGCTAATACCCGCAGGGGTTCATCAATTAATACCGCCGGGTTAAACAACATGCCGACGGATACAAAAAACAATACCGCAAAGGCGTCCCGCAGGGGCAGCGATTCTTCGGCGGCGCGGTGGCTGTATTCAGATTCACGCAGCACCATACCCGCAAAAAATGCCCCCAGCGCAAAGGACACTCCAAATAATGCGCTGGCGCCCCAGGCGATGGTGAGTGCCGCGGCTACCACGCTTAGGGTAAATAATTCCCGCGAGCCGGTGCGGGTGATCTGCCATAACAGGGCGGGGAATACTTTGCGGCCCACCACTAGCATTAGCACCACAAACGCAGAGACTTTTAAGAGGGTAAGGCCCAGGGTATAGCCGATATGGGTGGTGGTCTGCGTCTGGCCAGCGTCATCGCTGAGCAGCCCAGCCAGCGCAGGCAGAAGGACTAGTACCAGCACCATGGCCAGGTCTTCCACAATCAACCAGCCCACGGCTATGCGCCCATTCATGGATTCGAGGCTGCCGCTGGCTTCCAATGCCCGCAGCAGTACTACGGTGCTGGCGACCGAAAGCGCCAGGCCAAACACTAGCGCGGCGC
>DAOQGS010000837.1:0-1413 GCA_035338675.1 Cellvibrionaceae bacterium | reverse complement strand
CCGATCAAAATTTTTTCCGTATCACGAAAATCCAGATCTCCCAACCCCAAAATTGTCGGGTCCTCTTCTATCCGGGCCTGAAGCCATTTTTCATTATATTCTGAGCTGTTCTTTAGGCTTATCACCTCAGATTTTACGTATTTCATCCCAGCTCCTACCTATTGAACACCGTTGATTTCTATTGCATACAAGTAGCAATTGAAATTTATAGCTGCTCAGCCGTTTTATGCAAGCCATAGCTAATGGTAGTCACACTTCAATAAATTTCATCGAAGAACTCGCCATAACTTAAAGCACCGCACAATCTCAGCCTCGCATAAGAAAAACCACAATCTGTCTTGTAGAGTAATCGAAGGTATAGCCGCATAAACCCCGCAGCACAGAACGCAACCTAAGCAGCATCCATACTAAAACCACGAACTGCTTAGCAATCAAATCTGATAAATCCCAGTATCATCCGCTCAGCCCACAACCCCATTTTTCGCATTGCAAAAGATTAATTGCTATAGGCCCGGGCTCAATAGCCATAACCTAGGCCGCTTACACTGGATAAAACCATGACATTTTTACACCGCCTAACCGCATTAATCCTGACCATCAGCCTAATCGGCTGCACAGGCCCGGGCGACACCGCCAGCTCATCCTCTAGCTCCGGCTCAAGCTCCAGTTCAACCTCCAGCTCAGGCAAAACCGGTTCATCAAGCTCCTCCTCTAGCTCAAGCACTTCATCAAGCTCCAGTAGCTCCTCCAGTTCAAGTAGCTCATCCAACAGTTCGTCCAGTTCAAGCAGTTCATCCAGCTCCAGCGGCCAAGTGCAAACGGGTTGGAAGGGCAAGATATTTATTATTGGCGATTCCACCGTGGCCAATTACGCCGCCAGCGCCTACCCGCAAACCGGTTGGGGCCAGGTGTTGCAACCCTATTTTGATGCCAGCAACGTGCAGGTGGTCAACCGCGCCATCGGCGGGCGCAGCTCCCGCAGTTTTTATGAGGAGGGCCGCTTTACCTCGGTATTAAATGAAATCCAAAAAGGCGATTATTTACTGATTCAATTCGGCCACAACGATCGGGACTTTACTAAAGCTGAGCGCTACACCAACACCACCGATTACAAAAGTTATTTAACCACCTATATCAATGAAGCGCGCAACAAAGGCGCTATTCCCGTTTTAGTAAGCCCCATGGTGATGAACGCCTATAACACCTCTGGCCTGCGCAATGTATTTACCGAAAGCGGCAATGATTATCGCGGCGCGATGGCGGCGGTGAGCAGTGAATTAAATGTTGCCTTTGCGGATTTAAATACCAAATCGTTTAACCTTGTGAAATCCCTCGGCCAAAATTATGCGTCCCGCTATCTGTATTTAATTTTACAAGCCGGTGAATACCCCAACTTCCCCGATGGCAGCAATG
>DAOQGS010000836.1:0-1413 GCA_035338675.1 Cellvibrionaceae bacterium | reverse complement strand
CCTCTTTAAAACCCTTTGGCGTGGTGACTACACCATCCTGCCAGTGGCAGCCCTCTTTATCGCCAGAGGAATTTAGCGGCGCTATGACGTTTTCACAGAATTTACCGCACTCATCCACAATCGCTTCCACTACATCCCGGGTTAGGGCCTCAGGGCCGCTAAGGCTCTGCAGGTGTTGCTCGTAGTCCAGCAGCTCGAACAGGACAAACATCATGTCGCGCTTGGGGATTGTGTAATTGATCATAATTCACCTTACTAGGTTTACGTCTGTGGCAACGACAGGGTCAAAACCTGATCACGCCGAAAATAAATGCCGCCCTGCAACACAAGGGCCCCTTTGCCTTCACATTGAGTATAGGGCACGAAAACAGTTCGAACCTGGGATCAGCAATCCGGTATCAACCGCGCTAGCGCATAGGCAATGCCGTCGTCCCACACCGCTTTGGTGGTGAAACGCGCAACAGCTTTAACATCAGGTGCCGCATTGCCCATGGCAACACCAACCCCCGCCGCCTGCAAAAATTGTTTATCCGACTGAGCATCACCAAAACTCATCACCTGTTCTGCAGTTAATTGGTGATGCGCAAGCAGATAATTAAATGCCGCTTGTTTATCCGCTTTGATATCGATAATGCTGGCAAATAACCAATCTGGATAGGCGGGCAATTTGGCATAGGCAAATACACAGCGATCACTGAACGCGCGCTCTAACTCATATACAGCGGCGATATCTGCAGGTTGGTTGGCACCAATTAACAGTTTAATCACCGGCTGGGCGCCTATTATGTCATCAAAATGCTTAACAGCGGGTGCTACTCGCAAATGTTGTGCATGGGTGGCGCGAATGAAAGCTGCGGTATCGCGCTCAATATAAAAATGCTCGGCAGTATATAGCTCGTAATACACATCCAACCGCCGCATGGCGTCCACCAGCTCAACCAGTGTAGGTAGCGGTAAAAACTGCTGCTGTAAATGAGCTCCTGAGGCGGGGTGGTAAATATGGGCGCCAGTGCAAAACACACCGGGGGCAGTTAAACCTAAATCATCAATTAACCATTGGGCGGCAAATTGTGGCCTGCCGGAGGCCACTGCAGTTTTAACACCCATATTCTGAATTCGCCGCAGAGCCGATTGCAGTTGGCTAGGGTATTGGCCGTGCTGATTTAATAAGGTGCCGTCAATATCAAAATACACCAGTTTTATTGGGGTGGTGGGCAAATCGGCATCGGCAATCTGGATCAATTCATTCATAGCAAAACCTTAGTACCCCATCGGAAATATTACTGGCGGTTTTTGCACTCAACTGTTTACGCACAAAAACATTTATTAGACTGACCATTACAACCGTAGACATAATGGCACCAGTGCAAGAGCTGATAAACCTAAGGAACCTCTGAAAAATTACCTTACTCG
>DAOQGS010000835.1:0-1414 GCA_035338675.1 Cellvibrionaceae bacterium | reverse complement strand
TTTTGACAAAAAAGCGCCCATATTCAGCGCCTTAGGCACCCTCGCTACGAGTTCACCAGCGGTTTTTAGGTTAAACGTGATAGATGCAGCAAATTGTTTGCTCTGCACGTACCCCAGATCCATAAAGGCGTAGCATACGGGCAATAACAGTACGCAACCTGGGGTAATACCCTGAGCGGTCAAAGTAGCTTGGAGAATAGCGGTGCCTAGAATTTTATCGGTGTTGATATGTTCGTTATTGCTGGCGGCATGTAGCTCAAAAGATTCTGGTGAAAGCAGTGGTGGCGTAAAACCCACGAGCAGCTCCAGCAGTTCATCATCCACGGGCGGCTCTTCCAGTAGCACTTCGAGCAGTAGCTCCTCCAGTAGCAGCGGCGGCTTATCCGCGAGCAGCTCCAGCTCCTCAAGCTCTAGCTCCTCCAGCAGTAGCAGCAGTTCAGGCGGCCCGGAGCGGGTTAGCATCAGTGTGGAGATTAGCGGCCCCGGCAGCGCCTCCCCCAGTTCGGCCCTGGTGGCCGTGGGTGCGCAGTTGGCGGTGAATCTCACCCCAAGCGCGGGCAATCAGCTACTTGCCGCCGCAGGCTGCCCGGGTGTGTTGCAGGGCACTGTGTTTCAGTTGGGGCCGGTAACGGCTGCCTGTAGCCTAAAAGTGCAATTTGGCACCGCGGCGGCTTTTACGGATGCCGCCCTGGAAGCGGCGGTGCGCAAAGCCCTGGGTTTTAGCGCCAGCCGGGTGATTACCGCCAGCGACATGGCGCAATTGAGCGAGTTAAGCGTGTTTGAGGGCGGCATTAAAAGCCTGCAGGGCTTAGAGGCTGCCACTAATCTGCGCAATCTCGAACTTACCGGCAACCCTCTGCAAGACTTGACCCCCTTAGCCGGGCTGCGCAGGCTGGTTACCCTCGTTATCGCCAATACTCAAGTGACGAGCCTTGCGGCCCTCAAAGATGTGCCCCTACGCACCCTGAATATTGCCAGTACCCCTGTGAGTGATCTGGCGCCCATTGCGAGCCTGCAAAGCCTTAATCGCCTGTCCATGGCCGGCACCCGCGTGATCGACCTGGAGCCTTTGCGCCGCTCAAGCCTGGGGGCTGGCGACTATATCGACATGGGCAGCAGCTCTGATGGCTGCCTGTACACCGCAGGTTATTCCCGCCCCTTAAGCGACATAAGCGTTTTGCGGGGCAGGGGCGTGCAGGTGTATTTTTTCGATGAAAAAATGCGTGCCACCGGTTGCCCCAACAGCTTTGCACAAACTCAGGTGAGCCTGCAGGCGGAAATTAACTCACCCGCCAATATGAGCCTGACCTGGGCGCTTACCAGTGCCGACACAGGCGCCTGGCGCTGTGAGTTACACCCGGATCTCACCTTTCAGCAACCGGCCGAACCCCTCTTGCGTATTAATGATTGCCCC
>DAOQGS010000834.1:0-1415 GCA_035338675.1 Cellvibrionaceae bacterium | reverse complement strand
GCGGCTTTAGATGTGGCGGCGGATAATATTCAATTACACCAGGTGGCCGACCGCGTCAGCCTGCGTTTATCCGATGGTTTTGCCAATCTTGTAGGCGAACAGTTCGATTTAATCGTCAGTAATCCGCCCTATGTGGATGCTCAGGACATGGCAAATTTACCGGCAGAGTTCGCCCGCGAGCCCAAGCTTGCCTTGGAATCCGGCGAGGATGGTTTGGATTTTACCCGCATATTATTGCGCCAAGCCGCCAGCCATTTAAACGATGGCGGCCATTTAATTGTTGAGGTGGGCAATTCGTGGGGAGCGCTGGAAGAATTATTTCCTGAGATCAGCTTCACCTGGATTGAATTTCAACGCGGTGGCGGTGGGGTTTTTATTTTCAGCAAAGAAGAATTGCAGCGGCATCAGGCTCTGTTCGATGCCCGCGTCTAATTCCTAATACAGATTAATTCTAGGTTATTTATGTCTGGCAACAGTATCGGCAAATTATTTACCGTAACCACTTTTGGCGAAAGCCATGGCCCAGCGCTCGGCTGCATTATTGACGGCTGCCCGCCCGGCATTGAATTGTCCGAGGCGGATTTACAGGCGGATTTAGACCGCCGCAAACCCGGCCAGTCGCGCTACACCACCCAGCGCCGGGAAGAGGATTTGGTGGAAATTTTTTCCGGTGTGTTTGAGGGTAAAACCACGGGCACGTCCATCGGTATGATGATTAAAAATACCGACCAGCGCTCAAAGGATTACGGCAAAATTAAAGATCAATTTCGCCCCGCCCACGCCGATTACACCTATCTGCAAAAATACGGTATTCGCGATTACCGCGGCGGCGGGCGCTCATCCGCTCGGGAAACCGCTATGCGGGTGGCCGCTGGCGCTGTGGCGAAAAAAGTTCTGCGCGAGCGCTGGGGAATTGAAGTGCGGGGTTATTTAAGCCAATTGGGGCCGATTAAAATTGAGCAGGTGGATTGGAATGAAATTGCCAATAATCCATTTTTTTGCCCGGACGCCAGCAAGGTTGCCGCCATGCAAGACTATATGGAGGCGCTCAATAAAGAAGGGAATTCTGTGGGGGCAAAAATTACTGTGGTGGCCAGTAATATGGTGCCGGGTTTAGGTGAGCCGGTATTTGATCGCTTAGACGCCGATCTTGCCCATGCCCTGATGAGTATTAATGCCGTTAAAGGCGTGGAGATAGGTGCAGGGTTTGCGTGTGTTGAACAAAAGGGCACTGAACATCGCGATGAAATTACGCCGCAAGGATTTTTGTCCAATAATGCGGGCGGAATTTTAGGCGGTATTTCCACCGGGCAGGATTTAATTGCCCATATCGCGCTTAAGCCCACGTCGAGCTTAAGAATTCCTGGCCGCTCGGTGGATATTAACGGCGAGCCCTGCGATATTGTTACTACCGG
>DAOQGS010000833.1:0-1417 GCA_035338675.1 Cellvibrionaceae bacterium | reverse complement strand
GAGGCGGATGATAAGAACCACCGCCTCGCGGGCCAAGCGCCATGCCGGTGCGAGTCGGCTCCAGCGAAGGGTTAGGCCTCAACTTGCTGGTCGCCATGCCCGGCTCGTGCCTGAGCAAGTACGTTTGCCTCCCGTAGTAGAAGAGGCGCAGTACACAGGATGAAGACAAGAAAGGCGCACTGCCGCCAAAGCCCAGGGCTGCGCGCGAAGTCCGTCTCCCACAGATAGTAGATTGCATAGGTATTTGCGACAACATCGAGAAGCATCACAAGCGCGGATATGACCACCGCTGGCACTGTTCTCGAGAACAGAACCCAAGCAAGCGCAACATCGATCGGTAGCAATGCCGTCCAGAACAAGCGGAGCGGAACTGGGTAGCCTGCATAGGGTGGCCACCCGCCCAGTAGATCAACAACATGCGACGCCGCGCCCACCAAGAAGCAAACGGCGTACACCGCAATGATTGAGCGCGACGTGACTGAAGCAATAGCCCACCTGTACGTGACGCGGTTCGTCATTGAGGCCTAACGTTGGAGTTAACCGGCGCGCTTTAGCGCGTCCGAGTTGAACGACTTGTTATACGTGTTTTCTGAATTGGATTGAATTTGCACACGCTTATTTTTGATAAGTATTCTGAAATATGGACACTTGCCATTGATGGACAAATCCTTTTCATCATTTCCTTTTCTGAATTTAATTAGCTCGAACTGATCTGGGTTAAATTTGTGCAGAAATGTTATGGGCACACCCATGATACCATCATAGTCTAGCGGTATATCTTCAGTTTTATTTACATTGATTCCATCGTAATTATCATATTTCGGATACTCATGCTCGTTCCCAAAATATTTCTTTGTAAGAAGAATATCTTCATGTCTTTTAAAGGTGTCAAGGTTTGTTAACCATAAACAGTTGTTAGGCGAAACAATTCTATTTCCAGCTTCATCAATCCTAGCCTCTGTCCCGTAAAGTTCGTAATGTTCAGGAACGATAAAGCCAGATACACCTCTGCCAAGGTTTATTCCAAGCCACGCCTTATTCTCCTTAATAAGTTTAAAGATTTCTTTATAGGTAATTGCATTCACATTTCCTATTATTAGAAATTTCTTATCATACTTGACCAACTGCTCAACATAATCCCTGAATAATGAAAAAGGCGGATTGGTAACAACGATGTCTGATTTTTTTAACAGCTCTATGCTCTCTGAACTGCGAAAATCTCCATCACCATTAAATAGCTTTATTTCAGGTTGAGTTAGCTTACTTTTTTCTTCGCTTGTATTGGTGTATTCGAAGAAAAAACCACTATCTTGATTTTTCTCACCAAATAAATCACCACTCCGCTCCCTATAGCAAGCGGTCAATAATTTTTTAATTTTAAGCTCTTCATAATTTATGGCGAAATATTTAAAGAAGT
>DAOQGS010000832.1:0-1420 GCA_035338675.1 Cellvibrionaceae bacterium | reverse complement strand
AAATATCAGATAGAACATGAGGACGATATTTTGGAGCCGGGGGATGCTTTTGCTATGGTGAATAAATTATTGAATATTAATCAGCTGATCGGCGGCGACCCGCGGGTGGAGGTTATTTTGTTATCCCGCAACAGCGCCGATACCGGCCTGCGGGTATTTAATTCGATTAATCACTACGGCCTTAAAATAACCCGGGCGGCCTTTACCGGTGGTGAGAGCCCGTATCGGTACATAGCGCCGTTTAATTGCCAGTTATTTCTCTCCACCGATGGCGATGATGTGCGCCGCGCTATTGATGCGGGGTTTGCAGCGGCGACATTGCTCGCTTCCAACCGCAGTAAGGATGCCAGCGGGCAACTGCGTTTTGCCTTTGACGGCGATGCGGTGTTGTTTTCCGATGAGGCGGAGCGGGTCTATAAACAAAAAGGTTTGGATGAATTTGCCCGCAGTGAGCGGGAGGCGGCTAAAACACCCTTAAGTGGCGGCCCGTTTAAATCATTTTTGGCGGCTTTACAAAGCCTGCAGCGGGAATTTGATCGGGAATCCTGCCCCATCCGCACCGCGCTGGTAACCGCCCGCTCCGCCCCCGCCCATGAGCGGGTGATCCGCACCCTGCGCGCCTGGGATATTCGCATCGACGAGTCGTTATTTTTAGGCGGAATGGATAAGGGCGTATTTTTAAAAGCCTATGGGGCGGATGTATTTTTTGACGATCAGCAGAGCCACTGCTTGTCGGCTAAAGACCATGTGGCCACCGGCCATGTGCCCAATGGCATTGCCAATCTGCAGGATGGCTGATAAGCCCTAAAGCCCTTCGCCAACCGTTTTGCCCTTGCTGCGGGGAATCCCCAGGCGCTGGCGGCGCTCCCATAAACATTTGCGGCTGACGCCGAGCTTGCGGGCCAGTTCGGTTTCGCTCATGGAATCTTGATGTTCCAGCACAAAGCGTTGGAAATAATCCTCCAAAGATAAATCCTCGTTGGCTTCGGGTATGACGGGAGCCTTGCGTTGCGGGGTGCCTGGATTAGGCTCCTCGTCCATATGGATAAGGTCTAAATCGATGGAGAGCAGTTTGTAATCCAGGTATTGATCGTTTTCGCAGAGGATAACGGCACGCTGGATAGCGTTTTCCAGCTCGCGGATATTGCCCGGCCAATGGTAGCTGGTGATGGCTTGGACCGATTCTGGGGTGAGGATCAATGGGCGGCGTTTAAGCTCGTGGCAGTAGCGGATGATGAAGGATTCCGCCAGGGTGAGAATGTCTTTGCCGCGATCGCGCAGGGGGGGCAGTTTTAATTGCACCACATTTAAACGGTAGTAGAGGTCTTCACGGAACTTGCCTTCGCGGGCTAATTTGCCCAGGTCCCGGTGGGTGGCCGCCACCAGGCGTACATCCACTTTGCGCGATTCCACTGAGCCG
>DAOQGS010000831.1:0-1420 GCA_035338675.1 Cellvibrionaceae bacterium | reverse complement strand
AAGGCGAGTAAGGTAATTTTTCAGAGGTTCCTTAGCCTTTTGAAATATAGCCTCGCCAGGGCGTTGTCGCCTACGTAATTCAACAAGCTGTTAGGGTTAAAAATAGCTGAATAATAGCGATTGTTTAAACCTAAATGGGGCGAATAAAAGATTATTCACCGGGCTCCATTTGGCTTTGCAGGTAATTTGCTATGCCCACTTTGTCGATTAAACCCAGCTGGGTCTCTAAATAATCGATATGCTCCTCAGTATCTTCCAAAATCTCCTGAAAAATTTCCCGCGAAACATAGTCTTTTACCGTCTCGCAATAGGC
The DNA here is from genome assembly GCA_035338675.1 of Cellvibrionaceae bacterium. Taxonomy (GTDB): domain Bacteria; phylum Pseudomonadota; class Gammaproteobacteria; order Pseudomonadales; family Cellvibrionaceae; genus CAMCXE01. The sequence continues at coordinate 1,107 of DAOQGS010000831.1, read as the reverse complement.
CATGGCCTCAATTAATACACTGCGTGAGCCCAGTTCAAGGGTTAAGTCCCCCTGTAGGCACTCAGGTACATTTTCACCAATCAATAGGCGGTTGAGCATCTGCAGGTTAGGCAGGCCTTCGATAAACAAAATCCGTTCAATCAGTTTATCCGCGTGTTTCATCTCCTCGATGGATTCTTCGTATTCATGTTTGCCAAGTTTAACCAAGCCCCAGTTTTTATAAATACGGGCGTGGAGAAAATACTGATTGATTGCGGTTAATTCATTGGTAAGTTGTTTGTTCAAATATTCGATAACTTTAATGTCGCCTTTCATGAAGCCTCCGCCATTGGGATTAAATCGTTTTGAGTGCTGGCCTGGGCCAGTTTGCCTACTTTATTTTGTATGCATTCACGGGCGCAGGAGGCGCATTTGCCGCAAGTGGCCGTGATGTTTAATTGTGCACGCAAATCTTTAATGCAACGTGCGCCTTTTTCTATAGCCTCTGCAACCTGGCGTTCTGTCACCGCATGACATAAACACACATACATAGCCTAATCCTCGTGTTTTATCAGGTGCCACTCATCAATAGCGTGTTGAAAGCGGTGGCCAATGTACAAACGCTCTGTAGTAGATGCGACAATTTATCGAATCGCGCTCAATTTCTAGTGAAGATAGCAATCGCCAGGCCAAATCTAGGTTGTGTGGAATAGAGCGATTTGCGCAGGATATTGGCCCGGTTGTCTTGGATTGAGTTTTGCACTTTTAGTATCTATTGGCGCAAAGCTTACAATTCATCGTACAGCTTGGATATGGGTACCCATTTTAAGAGATTGAATACACCTGCGCTTTTAATCAGAAATTCCCTTACTTTGCGGGTAGACGTTTATGAGTCACTTTGAAGAAATTAGTGTGTCCCAAGCCGCCGAAATCATGGCGCAGAACAAACACCTGTGGTTATTAGATGCCCGCGATGCCCACGACTTTAAGGCGGGGCATATAGACGGGGCCATGCAGGCTCATACGGGTTTAATTGAGCATCTGATTAAACAGCGGGATTTTGATCGCCCCATTATTGTGTATTGTTACCAAGGCAAAAGCAGCAAAGATATAGCGAGTATTTTGGGC
>DAOQGS010000830.1:0-1430 GCA_035338675.1 Cellvibrionaceae bacterium | reverse complement strand
ATACCGGAGCGCTCAATGGCTGCCATTACCTTGGCAATCACACCATAGGGTACTTTTTCGTCTGCATTTAAGTTAAGGCGTATTTCGGGGTTGATAGTTTTCTTGGCGGTTAAATCTGCTTCTAAGGCTTCAACGGCAAAGGGCTGTTTGTCAACGTACACCTGGCCTGCCTCATCTACACTGATAACGGTTGGTTTTTCAGGTTCTTTTTGCGATAGCGTCGGTTGGGTTTCGGGCAAATTGACATTAATAGTATTGGTGAGCATAGGGGCGGTAATGATAAATGTCACCAGTAACACCAACATAACATCCACCAACGGAGTTACGTTAATCTCACCAAATACTTCTTCGCTATCGCCGTTGCTGGTTGAAATGGCCATTACGCGAGTACCTCTTGCACCACATCAAGTTTTGCAGCAGGTTTTTCTGCGCGGTTTGAATGGGTAGATTTATTAGTTGTTGGCACCTGAATACGAAAACCAGATTTTTGCACGAGGGTAATAAAATCAGTGGCAAAATCATCCAGATCGGCGGCAATTAATTTTAGGCGACGCAAAAAGAAGTTGTACGACAGCACTGCAGGAACCGCTACTGCGATACCCACGCCGGTGGCCACAAGCGCTTCACCGATGGGGCCTGCCACTACTTCAATACTGGCGGACGATTTACTGGAAATTGCGGTTAACGCCATGATAATGCCAAATACGGTACCGAATAGACCCACAAAAGGCGCTGTACTTCCCACTGAGGCCAATACGGCTAAACCACTTTCTAAAGAGCGGCGCTCTTTTTGGATTTGTTGGCGTAAATGACGCTCCAGCAAATCCTGGCGATCCCAACTGGTTTCTAGGTTGCTGGCTGTGTGCGCATCTGCGTTGTGTAAAGTGGAAAACCCAATGGCGGCGAGGCGCGCAGTGGGGCCCACGTATTTTTCCAAAGCGGCTGCAGCGTTTAAATCGGCGGCACTCCAGAATGCTTTTGTAAAAATTCTATTTTGGCGGCCGATTAGAAAGTGCTGTACGCTTTTAGCCAAAATAAGCGTCCAGGTTGCCAGGGAAAAGGCAATTAGCGCCCACAGGGTCCACTCTACAATGTGTTTGTATAATTCAGACATAATATTCTCTCAATTAATTTAAAAAATGATTAGTTGTTGGCGAGGCGAAAATCAATGGGGACTTCCACTGAAGCTTCGATCGTTTCATTGCCCAGTTTGGCGGGCACAAAACTCCAATTTTTAACAGTTGCCACTGCCGCATCGTCCAATACTTTACGGCCACTGGATTGTTTAACTTCTACCGATTTAGGTTTGCCATTGGGTAGCACTACTACACTTAATAACACGGAGCCTTCCCAACCGCGCTCTTGGGCAAGCTCAGGATAAGTAGGGGCGGGATTATTTAAGTAACCGGCATCCGCCGAGGGGCCAGTGG
>DAOQGS010000829.1:0-1433 GCA_035338675.1 Cellvibrionaceae bacterium | reverse complement strand
CATCCTGGCCGAGTTGGCCCAAGTGGAAATGCATGCGGTACAAACCAGCGGCAACTGTATCCGCAATGTCACCTCGGATCAGTTTGCCGGCATCGCCCCGGATGAAATCGAAGACCCGCGTCCCTACTGCGAAATCATTCGCCAGTGGTCTACCTTTCACCCGGAATTCGCTTTCCTTCCGCGCAAATTCAAAATTGCCGTCACTGGCGCCGCCGAAGACCGCGCTGCAATTGCGTTCCACGATATAGGCCTGCGACTAACCAAAAATAGCGATGGTGATATAGGTTTTCAGGTGTTTGTGGGCGGCGGCTTGGGTCGCACCCCAGTAATCGGCAGCTTGATTCGGGAATTTTTACCTGAGAATGATCTGCTCACCTATTTAGAGTCAATCGTCCGCATTTATAACCTGCATGGCCGTCGCGATAACAAATACAAAGCGCGCATTAAAATTCTCGTGCGCGCCATGGGTGTAGAAACCTTTACCAAAATGGTGGAGGACGAATGGGCGCATATCCGCGATAGCCAAACCCTGCTGACGGATAAAGAAATTAAGCGCGCGAAAAGTTTTTTTACCGAGCCGGATTATCAGGCATTTGACGCTGGCGCTGTTTGGGCGCAAGTCAACGGCCTACGTAGCGACGATAAGTCTTTTGCCCATTGGTTGGATCACAACACCCACGCCCATAAAATCCCCGGTTATCGCGCTGTAACCCTATCCTTAAAACCAACAGGTGTAGCTCCTGGCGATATCACCGACGGTCAGTTAGAGGCCATCGCTGATTTAGCGGAGCGCTATTCATTTGGCGAAGTGCGCGTAACCCACTATCAAAATATTGTGCTCGCCGATGTGCAGGTGCAAGAACTCCACGCTCTGTGGCTGGAATTAAAAACCCTCGGCTTTGCCACCGCTAATATCGGCACACTCACCGATATTATTTGCTGCCCCGGCGGAGACTACTGCTCCTTAGCCAACGCTAAATCCATCCCTATCGCCGAAGCTATTCAGCGCGAATTTGAGGACTTGGATTATGTGTACGACTTAGGCGACATAGACCTTAATATCTCCGGCTGTATGAATGCCTGCGGCCACCATCATATCGGCCATATCGGTATTCTGGGCGTAGATAAAAAAGGCGAAGAGTTTTACCAGATTCAATTGGGCGGCAATTCAAAAACCCAAGCGGCCCTCGGCGAAGTTTTAGGCCCCTCATTTGGTGCCGCCGAGGTTCCCGCCATTATCCGTAAAATTCTGGAGGTTTACCTCGCCGCCCGCAGCGATGAGGAAAGTTTTTTGGATACCTACCAGCGCATCGGTCTTTCACCTTTTAAGGAGCAGATATATGCCAAAACTCATTAAAAATGGCGAATTTACGGCTAACCCCTGGGTGATAGCAGAGCAGGGCGCTACTGGCGATATTAATGATTACACACTA
>DAOQGS010000828.1:0-1435 GCA_035338675.1 Cellvibrionaceae bacterium | reverse complement strand
AGGACCAGCAGGAGGATCAACAACAGGCCGATAAATCCGCCGGGCAACAGGGCGACAAAGATAAACAAGCCGCCGAAGCAAAGGCCGCTGCCCAACAAAAGGCTCAAGAGGAATATGCTAAAAAGCTCGCCGAAGCGGCCCAAGACAAGCAAGATGAGGCCACGCCTGCCGAGGCTGGCACCGCTGCCGAATCAAAAGAGCAGCAGGAGAATCAACAGAAAATTGACCAGGCCCTGCGCCGAGTGCCCGACGATCCAGGCGGGCTGCTGCGCAATAAATTCCAATACCAATACAAAGAGCGCCGCATGAACCCCCAAGCGCCCAAAGATGCCGACAATAACCCTGAGAACCGTATCTAAGCCTATGCTGAATTTTATGCGCACATTAATTTGGTTGCTTGCTGCGGCTTTCAGCCTTGGCAGTGCCTGCAGCTGGGCCGATAGCCTCACGGCCCGGGTGGATCGCACTAATCTCAGCCTTGAGCAAACCTTGAATTTGCAGCTCACCTACGATGGGCGCAGCAACGATGAGCCGGATCTTACCGCCTTGGAGCAGAATTTCGAGATTCTCTCCCGCTCCCATTCTTCGTCCTTTACCATGAGCAATGGCCAGGCCTCCTCCAGCACCCGCTGGAACCTTACACTCGCGCCCAAAATGGCGGGCCAACTGCTGATCCCCCCCCTGAACCTAGAGGGCGCCCAAAGCAAACCCATCGCCATAACCGTCAGCGAAGCCAGCGAGCCGGTGCACGCCACCGATAAAGACCTGTTTATCGAAACCAGCGTCGATAAGTCCTCCGCCTATGTACAAGAGCAGGTGCTGGTGAGTTACAAGTTCTACTACGATCTGCCGGTAAGCCGTTTAGAACCTGCGGCCATTCAAGTGGCCGATATTCAAGTGCGGCCCTTACCTCAGGCGGAATACACCGCCAATGTGGGCCACCGCACCTATCAAGTGGCGGAATTTAAATATGTGGTCACCGCCGATAAAAGCGGTGACATCACCCTGCCCGCCACCACCTGGACCGCCTACGCCCAAGACCCCAGCGCCAGCATGTTTGGCATGCGCGGCGGCAAGCAGGATATTCACCGCTTAAAAACCGATGAGCTGCACCTAAAAATCAAACCCAAACCGGCTAGCTACCCAGCCGGTGTGCCCTGGCTGCCGGCCAAAGCTTTGAATCTCGACCAAGAATGGAGCCGCAAAACCGACCAGCTCACCCAGGGCGAGCCGGTAACGCGCACCCTGACCATCACAGCTGAAGGCCTAGCCGCAGAGCAATTACCCCCCATTGGAGAAAACCTCAGTATCAGCGGGTTAAAAATCTACCCGGATAAACCCCAGCTGGACACTCAAACCGGCCCCAATGGCCTCTCCTCTACCCGTATCGACAGCCTCTCGGTGGTACCCAATCAAAGCGGCACCTTAGAAGTGC
>DAOQGS010000827.1:0-1448 GCA_035338675.1 Cellvibrionaceae bacterium | reverse complement strand
AGGGCAGCGAAGGCTAAATAGATCAGGACGATCTATTTAGCCGCCGGGTTAATAAGTGCAATAATTTTTACCGCCAGGCCATCGCTATTATGCTCACGCAGCGGTTCGCACCTTTGGCGCGGCATCCATGCCGCCATTATCAACCCGGTACTTAATGCCGCCGAGTTAATAACCTGGAGATTTTCTGCTTCGCTGCCACCGCAAAATAAGTTGGCAAACATGCGTGGATTTTTCACTTTAATAGGGCTTGTGGCGACGGGCTACCGCAATTTAATAACACCGGATAACAATAATTAATTTCCGTACCTTTCTAGTTTAACTGGACGTGATGCATGCTCAGACAGGCGATTGCTGTCGTGCTGGAGCCCCCACAGTAATGAATAGTTACTCAACGCTTTAATAACGCGCCCAATATCACAAGCAGCAATTATTTAAGCCCAGTGGTAATTTGCCGCAGCTGAGGGTTCGGCCAAAAACCGGCAAGAAATAGCAACATGGCTAAGGCCATACCGCAGGGATTTTTTAAAATGGGAGCTTGTGGTTTTGGATAAAAATAGCGCCGACCAAACCAATGCATTTAACTCCCTCAACCCTAGCGCGCATTATTAGGTATTGGCCTTTAGTGGTGGTGCTCGTGGTTCATATGCCCGTCATGGCCTTCATGCTGGCCGTGGGTGGATGAGGGCTCCATGGGGTGATGGTGGTGATGGCCAAAGGCTGTAAAGCCAGTCCATAGGCCAAAGGCGATGTAGCTCACCCCCAGCAGGGGTTTTAACAGGGGTTTTTGCAGCCAGGATTTGAGTTGGCTGGCCATGGCGCCGCCGATTAATACAGCGGGGCTGGTTCCCAGGCCAAAGGCCAACATACCTAAAGCGGCCGCTAGCGCCTGGGGCATGGGTGCATTGGAGGGTGCAGCAGTGGCGGTGTAGGTGAGGGCTGAATACACCAGGCCGCAGGGCAGCGCCCCCCATAACAGGCCAAAGCCGATAGCCTTGGGGCTTGAATCGATGGGCAGGCAGCGTTTGCGCAGGGGTTCAAGCCTGCGCCAGAGGGCTGCGCCGAGGGTTTCTAAACGGGTGAGCAGGTTCCACCAACCGGCGAGGTACAGCCCCGTTAGTATCAACAGCACAGCCGCCACAAGGCGCGGCCAAGGGCCTATGGCAAAGCTTTGTAATAATGCCCCTGCCAGTGCGCCCATCAGCCCGTAGGAGATAACCCGCCCTGCACTGGCCAGTAACATCAAAGGCAAACGGGAGGACTGGGCGGGGATACCAAAGCTTAACGCCGCCATAAGGCCGCCGCACATGCCCAAGCAATGCAAGGAGCCAAACAGTCCCATGCCGAGGCTCGCAAATAAAAACGCCAACATCTCTAGGGCTCCTTAACTGGCTCAGGTTTTGGCGGTTCAGGTGTAGAAGCTACAGGCTCTGGCCCTGGGTTCTGCTGCG
>DAOQGS010000826.1:0-1454 GCA_035338675.1 Cellvibrionaceae bacterium | reverse complement strand
ATCCCCTTGAATACTGTTTTTACCCACACCCATCACCCGCACCGGGCCGCCGCCTAAGGCGCCCGCCGCCAGGAAATAAGACGCCGAGGAGGCATCCCCCTCCACAAATACCTGGCCGGGGCTGGTGTAGGTCTGTCCTTCGGCAATATGGAACGCCTCCCAACCGCTGCGCGCCACCGCTACTCCAAACTGGGCCATCAGGTTGAGGGTGATTTCAATGTAGGGTTTGGAGATGAGTTCGCTGGCCATGGTGATATGGGCCGCTTGGCCCAAGGTTGGCAGCGCCATCAAAAGCGCAGTGAGAAATTGGCTGGAGACATCGCCGCGAATGGATACGCTGGAGACGGCCTGGGGGGCGGCGGGCTTAATCAATAGGGGAGGGAATCCCGCTTGGTCAAGATAGGTGATATCCGCACCCAACTGCCGCAGGGCATCCACTAGATCGCCTATGGGGCGCTCGTGCATGCGTGGCACTCCCCGCAGGGTATAGGTGCCGCCGCTAAAGGCCAGGGCGGCGGTTAAGGGGCGAAAGGCGGTACCGGCATTGCCGAGAAATAAATCCGCTTCCTTAACCGGAAACTGCCCGCCGCAGCCGGTTACCCGGTATTGGTTAGCGCCGAGCTGCTCCACCTTGACGCCGAGGGTAGCCAGGGCCTCGAGCATGCGGTCGGTATCGTCGGAGGCGAGCAGGTCGTGAATGAGTGTTTCGCCTTGGCTTAAGGCCGCCAGTAGCAGGGTGCGGTTGGAGATACTTTTAGAGCCGGGCAGGGTAACGGTGCCAGCGGCGAGGCTAGCGGCGGGCAGGTCGAGGAATTCCATAGGGTACCGTGTGAAGGGGGGAATTAATTAAGGCTGGCAAGGCTAGCGAACTCACTTAGGAAACACAATGCAGCAGAGGGCTGAGGAAGTGCCTGGCGGGCTCAGATGGGTGTTTGGCCCATGGCGCCTAGATGTGAGCCAAGCCTTAACCCATTCACTTCTGGATAGGCAGTGTCATTAAGTTAAGGATTGCCTGCATGGCAGAAAGCCGTAGAGGCACCCCTTGTGGGTGCCCGCCCCCGCGCCAATCCTAATGAGTAGCCGAGGTAAAAACTGGGCAACCGCAAGGGCTGCCCCTACAGCTGGCCTTAACCTAATGACATAGTCTGGATAGGGTAATACTGCGAAGCTGATCAAAGCGCTTTTAATACCGCCAAAGCCGCATTTAAACCCGTCTCGGCAGCGCCTTCCATATAGCCCTGAAAGCCCGCTGAGCAATGCTCCCCGGCAAAGTACACATGGCCGATGGGTTCTGCCTCGACTCCCGCAAATGCCGACCACTGCCCCACCTTATAACAGGCGTAGCTGCCGAGGGTATGGGGGTGCTCCGGCCAGTAGAACATGCCGTGGCGCTCGTTATAAAACTGCTGCAGGCTGGGGTAAATTTTATTGAGTTGGCGCAAATACACCTGGGC
>DAOQGS010000825.1:0-1454 GCA_035338675.1 Cellvibrionaceae bacterium | reverse complement strand
ATTATTACGTGCTGGGCACCGACGGCTTCGGCCGCAGCGACACCCGCACCAAACTGCGCCGGTTTTTCGAAGTGGATCGCTACTACGTCACCGTCACCGCTTTAAAAGCCCTCGCCGATCAAGGCAAGGTGGATGTAAAAGAAGTGGTTGATGCAATGAAAAAATACGGACTCGACGCTGAAAAAGTCGATCCTATGATCTGCTAATCGGAGGCTTAAATCGTGGCTATTGAAACCATTAAGGTGCCCGATATTGGCGGCGCCGAAGGTGTAGAAGTAATTGAAGTCTGTGTTAAACCCGGTGATAGCGTTAGCGCCGAGCAATCCCTCATTGTGTTGGAGAGCGACAAAGCCTCCATGGAAGTGCCTTCCCCCAAAGCGGGCAAGGTGGTGAGTGTATTGATCAAAGTGGGCGATAAAGCCTCGGAAGGCACCGCCGTTATCGAGCTGGAAGTGGCCGGAGCGGCGGCAGCGCCAGCTCCCGCTGCAGCTGCTGCACCTGCGGCGGCTCCTGCTGCTAGCGCACCTGCGGCTAGTGCGGAACTGGCCGTGGCCGTGCCGGATATAGGCGGCGCCGAAGGCGTAGATGTAATTGAAGTCTGCGTTAAGGTGGGCGACCAGGTTAAAGAAGGCGATTCACTGATTGTGCTTGAAAGCGATAAAGCTTCTATGGAAGTGCCATCGCCCGCTAGCGGAACCGTGTTGAGCCTGGCTATTAAAGTAGGCGATAAGGCCTCCCAGGGCACCCCGGTATTGGTACTTGCCAGCGGTGCGGCGCCGGTTGCGCCAGCGCCCACCGCTGCACCCGCACCGGTTGCTGCGGCCGCAGGCCCAGTAGCGGTGGCGGTGCCGGATATCGGCGGCGCTGAAGGGGTTGAGGTAATCGAAGTCTGTGTAAAAGCGGGCGATGAGGTCAAAGAAGGCGACTCCCTGATTGTGTTGGAGAGCGATAAGGCCTCCATGGAAGTGCCGTCCCCAGCCTCCGGTAAGGTGATCAGCCTAGCCATCAAGGTGGGCGATAAGGCCTCGCAAGGTACACCCATACTGCAGTTGGCCGTGGCCGGTGCAGCACCCGCAGCGGCGCCAACGCCTGCCGCATCCGCGCCTGCCAGTAAGCCTGCGCCAGTTGCCAGCAGCCTTGCACCTCAAGCCAGCGCGCCTGTCGCAGCTGAAACCCGCGGCGCCAGCAGCGATTACTACGCAGGCCCCTCCGTGCGTATGTTGGCCCGTCAGCTGGGTGTGAACCTGGCCGAAGTAAAAGCCTCCGGCCCGCGCGGGCGCATCGTTAAAGATGACGTAAAAGCCTTCGTTAAAGCCGTGATGGAAAATCGCGGCAAGGCGCCAGCAGGTGGTTCTGCAGTGAGCGGTGTGGGGATTCCCCAGGTGCCGGAAATCGACTTCTCCCAGTTTGGCCCTATTGAACTGGTGAAAATGAGCAAAATTAAAAAGCTCACC
>DAOQGS010000824.1:0-1459 GCA_035338675.1 Cellvibrionaceae bacterium | reverse complement strand
AGCGCAGCCTAGGCAAAATAGATCAGGACGATCTATTTTGCCGCCGGGTTAATAACGGCGGCTTTTTTAATACTTGCCAAACACCGCCCCGCTGCACCCCCGCCGCCAAAAACGCACAACTCACCGCAAAAACAAACGCCCACTGGGAGCCAATTTGCCACAACAGGCCGCACAACCAAAGCCCCAAAGCCCCGCCTGCGCCATAACCAATTGCGCCGTACAATGCCTGCCCCTGGCCTTGCAGCGCAGGGCCGAAACTCTGGCGGATAAACTGCACACTGCTGGCGTGGAATAAACCAAACGTAACCGCGTGCAATAGCTGTAACAGAATTAAACACGGCCAATAATCCACAGTAAAACCAATTAATGTCCAACGCACCGCCGCCACTAACATACACAGCTGCGCAGTGCGCGGAAGGTTTAAGCTGGGCAATACTTTAGGAATCCACCAGAATAAAACAATCTCCGCCGCCACCCCTAATGTCCACAGGGCGCCGATTACACTGGCGCTATAGCCGTGTTGATGTAAATAAATACTGTAAAAGCCGTAATAAATGCCGTGGCTGGCCTGATACAAAAGTGTGCTTACAAAAAATCGGCGCACCTGAGCATCTGCCATAACCGATTTAAGCGTTTGAGGTACTACAGTTGAGCGATGTAATTCTACTGGCGGCAAACCCACACACACCACACACAACAAAGTGATTAATGCCGTCAAAATAATCGGCAGATTCAGTACCGATAAGCGATCGAACAACCACCCCAACCCCAATACCAAAGCGATAAAACCGAGGGAACCCCACAGGCGAATACGCGTGTAACTCTCGGGTTGATGAGCCAGACTGTGCAAGGTGAGCGCTTCAAACTGCGGCAAAATGGCGTTCCAAAACGCGCTGTAGAGGGTCATGACCAGAATAATTGCAGCGAAATTCTGCGCCCAATAAATACCGCTAAAGGCCAGCCAAGCACCCAAGGCGCCGAGCACAATAATGCCTTTATAGTGCCCACTGCGATCGGCAATATAACCCCAGAGGTTGGGCACCATTATTTTGGTTAACGTGGGAATAGCTAATAAAATACCGATTTCGGCAGGATTAAATTCCCTCGCGTGCAGATACAAACTCCAGTAGGGCACCATGGCCCCCAGCACAGCAAAATACGCGGCATACACACAGGCCAAGCGCCAATAATGCTGCATAAGAATTTAAACTCTATCGTTCAGTCGCTAAGAAATACGCGGCACCGCTCCAGCTACAAACGGTGCACAGGTTAAGGCGGGGGCTTAAAAATTGGCTTTACGCCTCTGGCGCTTGGGCCGGAATAATGGGCACACTCAAGGCCACATCCGAGTTTTGGCCGCGATGACGCAGGGCGTGATCCAATAAAATAATCGCCATCATGGCTTCAGCAATGGGTGTGGCACGAATACCCACACAGGGATCGTGGCGGCCGGTAGTAA
>DAOQGS010000823.1:0-1461 GCA_035338675.1 Cellvibrionaceae bacterium | reverse complement strand
ATAAAGCCCTGCAACAGGTATTGGCGCAAGGCCTGTGGACGCCAACCCAAACTCTGGGAATCGGTGGCGATTGGCAGGCTAAATTAATTAATGCTGATGGCAGTTGTTTTGAGGTGTATTTTCAAGGTGAAAAAGTCGGTAGCGTAAACTGGTCATTGTTGGGCAATCATAATATCGCAAATGCACTGGCTGCTATGGCGGCGGCGCGCCATGTGGGTGTGGAGCCCCACACCGGTTGCGCCGCACTTGGGGAATTTTTAGGGGTAAAACGCCGTTTAGAATTGGTAGGCGAAGCTAAGGGCCGAAAAATTTACGATGATTTTGCCCATCACCCAACCGCCATCGCCACCACCTTAAAAGGCCTGCGGGCAAAAGTGGGGAATGAACGAATTATCGCCATTATTGAACCGCGCTCGAATACCATGAAACAAGGTGTGCACGCGCAGACGCTGGGGTTAAGTTGCCAAGCGGCCGATGAAGTGATTTGGTTTGAACCGCCGGGTTTACATTGGTCCTTACGGGAAGTGGCTAAAAATGCCGGTAATAAACAAAAGGCATTTTGTTCGGTGGAGGAAATTATTGAATATACCCTGCGCGAAAGCCGCTGCGGCGATCATATTCTTATTATGAGTAACGGCGGTTTTGCCGGATTGCATGGCACGTTATTAGAGGCTCTGCGCGATGCATAACGCCACCGCAAAAACCATTACCCTTGCCATTACCGGCGCTTCCGGTGCTGATTACGGCCTGCGTTTATTACAGCAATTAATTGCCGCTAAATGCCGCGTGTATTTATTGATTTCTCAAGCTGCACAGGTGGTGATTCGCACGGAAACCACACTTTTGCCACCCCTGGAATTAACCCAGCAGCATGCCTATTGGGAACACTGGAGCGGCGCAGGCCCAGGGCAATTAAGTTTATTGGCGCGGGATGATTGGTTTGCACCTGTGGCATCAGGCTCGTCAAGCTCTGCCAGTATGGTGATTTGCCCGGCCAGCGGCGGCTGCATTTCCGCCATTGCCTGTGGCGCCAGCAATAATTTAATTGAGCGCGCGGCGGATGTGGCGTTAAAAGAACGGCGGCAATTAATTATTGTGCCGCGGGAGACGCCCTATTCACAAATTCACCTGGAAAACATGCTTAAACTCACCCAGATGGGCGCTATTATTTTACCTGCTAGCCCTGGGTTTTATCACAAGCCAAAAGCCATTGGTGATTTGGTGGATTTTATTGTGGCGCGCATTCTGGCTCAGTTGGGAATCGAACAAACTTTACTTGCGCCCTGGGGCGAATACTAGGGAACCTCTGAAAAATGTAGGCGGCGAAGCACTAGCTAGGCGAATTTGGCAAAAAAAGCGGACGACTGCAGGGAGGCAGGAGGTAGAGCAATGCAGGAGCAATTGCCGAGTTTACACGCAGTAAATGAGCATTTTTTTTGCCAAATTCAACGACGCTAGGGC
>DAOQGS010000822.1:0-1465 GCA_035338675.1 Cellvibrionaceae bacterium | reverse complement strand
TAAAACACCACCAGGGATCCATCTAAAGTACGGCGCGCGGATTGGGCCACCGACGTAGTAGTAAACTCATCACTCCAGCGTAAACCGCTGGGTAAAACAAGGCCGTCTAGCTGAATCATGGTGGTGGTCGATAAGGCAATAGTAGAAAAAAAATAGGCGGCGAAATAAAATAAAACGACACGCATTGACCATTTAAAATGATATTAAAAACGTAATTAAACAATAAATTGAATGCGGTATTTAAAGCGCTGCTTACAGTTGTGGGCGACCAAAAAATAAAAAATAAAAAATAAAAATCGTTTTTAGCCTGTGAAAGTGTTAATGCGGTACAAAAACCGTGTGCTCACCGCATTGACATCCAAGGTATTCGCCTCCTCCAAATTCCCCGTTTCATTTATTGCATAGGTGCCCATCTCTGCCGCGCCATTATCTAAAAAAGTGCCAAAACGCACAGCTTGATGAACACGTAACGTGCGGTAATAGTTGGGCCAGTCGTCGCTGAAGTGGGCGAGCATGGCGTTAAACGCCGCGCGCATCGCCGCTTCATCGACGGCAACTCCAGCGAGGGTATAAAAACGGTTAATCCACAACAGGTTGTGCCAGGTGTTATTCGGTCCGATGTCAAACCAGCTGATATCGTTGCCATCCATGATCACCGCCTCAGCAATCCCCAAGTGCGCCGCCACCCAGGTCAGATGCTCGTGTTGGATGAGCAGGGCAATGTCGTCAGCCGCCACCCAAAGGGTTTCCAATCCCTCGGCACTGAGTTTCTCTCCCTGGCACATGAGGGGCATCTGCAGAGCCTGGGACCAGGGCCGCTTATGCCAGGGACTGGTATCACCCGGTGCGGTATCGTAGCCCTGGGCAAAATAAGTAGCGGGATCGAGCATGGCGTAGGCGGGCAGGCGGATGGCGGGCGTTCGCTCCAGAATCGGGTCATCGGCATTATCAAAATCGTATTCATACACGCCGCTGCGTGAGAAGCGCTTTATCGCAGACCAGCGCGGGGTAAAACTCAGTTCCAGATCCGTGGGGTTGGCGCGCCAGCGCAGCCCGGCCTGTAAGGCAGGCAATCCAGGTGGAATGCAGTCGGCCTGATCCGGTGCCGTGAGGTACACCCGGAATGACACCTGGCATTCCCCATCGAGCATGCGGATAAACTCATTGCCCCAGTTTCGGTGCCAGCCGAAGAGTGGTGAAAACGGGTGCAGCGGATAGGCATTCCAGTTACCCATACCGGACACCGCTGTGGCGCCGCTTAAGTAGCGGGTTTGCCCAGCGGCCAGGGTTATCCAGGCCTGCCAGCCTGCCGCTTGCACGATTAACCCCACCGTAAAATCCAGGTGATTGGTCAGTTGGACTACCCAGCGAAAGGTGGTGAGATTGTGTAGCTCAAACACCACCTCAAACCCAATCGCCTGGTTGAGGATGGGTGTGACCGGGTAGAGCAGCTCAAACGGCTCCA
>DAOQGS010000821.1:0-1473 GCA_035338675.1 Cellvibrionaceae bacterium | reverse complement strand
CGGCGTCGACAGACAACACGGCCATCGGGTTGGCTCTCCAGCAGACCACCGATGGAACTGACAATCTGCCGCGCGGCGGCCAGTGGCGTGACGTCCTGCAGCATCAAGCGCCCGGCGGGAATCGTCCAGACGGGTAATTGCCAATCGACCGGCCCTATTTGATTTGTCACTGCCGTGTGGGCGGCGATGGCCGCCGACTGATAAAGCGGTGTCGGATGGGCAAAGGGTGCTTCTAAACGAGCCACGGGCGACACCGCCGACAGGGTGTAACGCGGTTCAACTGAAGATTCACGGGAGAGCGTTTTGCCATCGATCAGTAGCTTAAATACCTCCAACCCCAAGGTGAGCGTGATCAGATCCCCGATGGCGATGCGCGCAAAATCCGCTAACTCGGCAATATCTAAGGAAGCGATCCACACCGGGCTGTCCTCATCGCAGGAAAGGGTGGCTTGCAGCAATTGAACTGTGTGCGACTGCCATACCAGCTCAGGATTATTCACCACCGCTTGCAAGTGAGTATCGTCCAGCAACGCCCAGGGCAGAATGAATCGGGTGCGCAGAAAATTAACATTGGCAATGGCGTAGGGTAAAGCGTGAGCAACCTGCAGCCGGGTGGTTAGCCAATACGCGGCATGAAAATGCTGGCGGGCGAGGGTTAAATCGCTATAAACCAATCGCAAGCGGCCCCGGCTGATCGGTTGATCGCCATAGCCAATACTCAGTCGTGCACGGTGCTGGTGAAGATCGCCGTAGCGAATCTGCTGGCGACGCTCAAGCCTAAGCCCGTAGACCCACCGCTGCTGATGAACGAGCTGGAGTGACCAGCCGCTGCGAAACTGCCAGGACCGTTCGGTGGCGATATCCCACCCAGTGGTCTGCGCAACAAAGACCTCTGTTTTACCCCATACGGCGGCAAAGCGTTTTTTTAATGGTGTCGGCCCTGAGGTCACATGGATATTCAGATGCCATGTACGTGCGAGCGACGCACCTAAACCAAGCGACGCGCTTAGGGTGCTCATACCAGAGCAAAGGCATCCGGTGCGGGCACGGCGTAGGGCTGGGCGAAGTCATCACCTATCATAGCGATCCAACCGGGCATGACCGTCTCCTCTGAGGCATAGCCGTTGGTCAGCACCATAATTTCATTAAACTCGCCGAGGATACAGGCGGTAACGCCATTGGCCCGACTGGGGAACATGGGTACGGCCATTTTGGGCAACGGCGATCCTGGATGCCGTCGACCGCTATAGGTCCAGCCCTCCCCAAAGGGTGACCAGGTCATGGTGGTGGCAAATGCGTTGAGGGAGCCGTCAAAATTGCGGGCATAGGCAGGCTTCCAGCTTCCGCTAGGATCCCAGACGCCATAACGGGCACAGAGGCCTTCATAAGTATCGGCCGCATAGCGCCGAGAGGTCGTACCGGCAAAGGCGATCCGGTGGGTGACGCCGGTACTGCTGCTGGCATCGGGTTGCA
>DAOQGS010000820.1:0-1485 GCA_035338675.1 Cellvibrionaceae bacterium | reverse complement strand
GGGCAACTATAAACTGTCGGCTTACAGTCTCATGCAATACCGTAAGTTCAGCCCCTTATGTAACCACAATAACCGGCATGGCCAACAACAATAATCCTGCCACGGCTGGCGGGCCTTCGCCTTATTTTGTCACCTGCGGCGGTATTACAAGACCTTCCAACCAGATCACCGATACTAGCGGTGTAAGCACCCCGTTTACATTTTCGGCCGGCGGTCAACTCTCCGTAAAGCCATATTCAGTGTCTGAGTCTGACTGGAACTTCACGGTGGCGGCAGGCGGAATTGTTAGTAGTGCATCTGCCCAGCCCGCTAAGGCTGCTGCAGGAGCAGGAATTAGAAATTTTGTCACATGGATTGATGTATCTCACGACACGCTATCGGCTGCCACTGAGCTTATGGTTTTAAGTGGATCGACTGTTATTTATCGATTAAAACTTCAAACTGCCGCATCTGAGGGGAAATTAATTTCCCTGCCCACACCACTAAAAGGCGGCGTAAATGAGGCGATAAATATCCAATTGTCAGCATCCGTTACCGGCGGCGTGTTTGTTAGCTGTGGCGGATACTCTTCAGTATAAGGGGTGCTTAATGTTTATTGGTGATCAAAATAAAGGGCGCGTTATCCCAAAGAGTTATTTCGGAATGCACGTAAATAACGCGCTGCCGCAAAATAAGCATCCATACAACTCGGTCGAATGCCCGCTATTTGCAGATTTGGGTTATGGGTTAATTCGTTTTTGGGATGCGTATGTGGTGCACCGCCTTGTAAATACGGCCAATGGTGTTTATGACTGGGTAGCTCTTGATTATCGTGTTAATGCCGCGATTTCAGCCGGGTTAGAAATTATCTATACATTTGGTGCGCCTCCGGACTGGGCCACTAGCACACCCGGACCATACCCAAATTACAATCCAAATCCAGTCACAAATATTAATTACCTGTCCACTTTCGCTACAGAAGTGGCAAATAGATACAGGGGAAAAATTAAGTATTACGAAATTTACAACGAGGTTGATTCGGCTGGCTCATGGGTGGGAAGCCTGAGTGTGATGGCCCAATATGGAGAGGCAATCTATAACGCAGTTAAGGCCCAGGACAGTGCGGCTATTGTCCTATCCCCAAATACAATATCGTGGGGATCATTAAACGCATTAACCGGTATGGGCTATTTGCGAGAGTATTTAAAGCTTGCCTCAAGCTACTGTGACGCTATTGCAATGCACTTATACACCGATCCTAGCCAGCCGGAAAGCTACATTGGTTTATCAAAAGCCTATTTGAATTTAGCAAAATCGTTCGGAAAACAATCGGTCATGTGTACAGAGACCGGGGTGCTCAAGTATTTTTCTGCGACAGGCGAGAAAAAGGAGCCAAGATTTGATGGTGCCAGCTCAATTATGTCTGAGTCTCAGGGCGCGTCATGGGTTGCCAGAATGTTGATATGCGGATGGCTTGGGGGTCTTGACGGCCTTTGTTATTACTTG
>DAOQGS010000819.1:0-1493 GCA_035338675.1 Cellvibrionaceae bacterium | reverse complement strand
ATGGGGGTGTGTTCCGTCTGGTACCATTGATCTTTATGGCGAAGCTCACCAAGGTAAGTTCGATTGTGCAGCAGTTTATAAATAAACCCTTTATCCATGGGTTTACCTTGGCGAACCCTGCCCTCCTGGGTCTCCCAAGATTTGGAGGTCACGCCATCCCGCGCTAATTCTTTAACCAGTAAGGTGCTCGAACCCAACTCCACAAAGCGCTTAAATATATGCTGCACAAGTTTAGCTTCTTCAGGGTTGGGGACCAGTCGGCGGCTATCCACGTCATAGCCTAGGGGCGGCACACCCCCCATCCACATACCTTTGCGTTTACTGGCGGCGATTTTGTCGCGGATCCGCTCGCCCGTCACTTCGCGTTCAAACTGAGCAAACGACAGTAGGATGTTAAGCATTAACCGCCCCATAGAGGTGGTGGTATTAAATTGCTGGGTGACCGACACAAACGACACGCCAAAGCGCTCAAATACTCCCACCATGGCGGAAAAATCCGTCAGGCTGCGGGTCAGGCGATCTATTTTATAAATAATGATTACATCGATTTTGCCCGCTTCGATATCCGCCATTAGACGCTTCAGTGCAGGCCGCTCCATATTGCCCCCGGAAAACGCCGGATCATCATAGTCATCGTTTACTGCAATCCAGCCTTCACTGCGTTGGCTGGCGATATAGGCATGTCCGGCATCACGCTGGGCATCAATGGAATTGTATTCCTGGTCTAGGCCCTCATCCGAGGATTTGCGGGTATAGACGGCACAGCGCAAGCGTCGCTTGGGCATCTCACTCATGGCGGCTCTCCTCCTGGCTATTGCGCGTTTTTGTGGGTGCTTTCGTTTTTGTGCTTGTGGCTAATTTCGCTTTTTGTTTTTTTGCTTTTTTAGGCGTCGACTTAGGCAGTGTTTTTAAGCCAAAAAATAGCGGCCCTGACCACCGGGTACCAGTAATTTCTCGCGCAATAACGGATAAGCTTTTGTAGCGTCGGCCCTTGTACTCAAACTGACAGTCCTCAGTTACCACTACGCAGTGCTCAACGCGCTGATACTCCCGCGTTAATACCGTGCCAGGAAGTAATGCATAATCACTGTCATTTTTAGAGGAGAGGTTTTTAATTTTTTCCTGTTCGATTAAGGCTTCAATTCGTTTTTTATTCTGTTCCAACAATTCCGGGTTCACTTTTCTAAATTCATTTTCCTGCAACTGATACGCGATACGCCGCACTAAAAACGGTCGACTGTGTGTTGTCGGGGGCGAGCCGAATAATTCCAGCCACAGCGCTTTTAGATCCGTAATCGGCAGCTCCGGCAGTTGCATGACGCGGCGGATTACAGGTGCGGGTGTGACATAGGTGGGAAGCGATACTTGGGTTTGTCTTGCTGTTGAGGTTTGAGTTGAGGCCGGGGTTGGCCCCGATTGTGATGGATTCATAAAGGCTCCGAAGTTACAGGGATTGGGCGGTGACCATGAACGCTCTTATGGCTACCAAAGCC
>DAOQGS010000818.1:0-1509 GCA_035338675.1 Cellvibrionaceae bacterium | reverse complement strand
AATGACCCGATGGAAGCCACTTATATCGGTTTTAAAATGTGGGCCACAGCCGTTACCAAAGCGGGCACCACCAAAGTGGATGATGTGCGCGAAGCCATTTACGGCGTAGCTGTGCCTAACCTGACGGGCGGAATTGCCGTTATGAATACCAACCACCACTTAACCAAACCTGTATTAATTGGCGAGATTCAAGAAAATGGCCAATTTGAAATCGTTTGGAAAACCCCCGGCGGCGTGATCGGTGATGCTTGGACCGACTTTTTGCCTGAATCTGCCAACGTAGTGGCTGATTGGTTGGCGCCTATCAAGTGCGGTAACTTCAACATCAAAACTGGCAAATGTTCCGGCCAAAACTATAAATAATCGCTCGAACCCAGTAGCACTGCAGCCGCAGGCTGTGGTGCTACTTCGATGGTTTTAGCCATCTGTCAAATGGATTTAACCCGCTTCTATGCGCGGCTGAGCCGGGATTAATTTTATTAACCCAAGCGCTCTTTTCATTGCAGCAGGATTGATTCTCTCTCAACGCGTATTCGCTTAATTACCTGTACAGCTGCTTTATACATAGTATGACGAGGCTATTGGGGACTCATAATGAACTATTTGATGATTTGCGGGCGCTTGCTTGCCTGTTGGCTGCTGGCGTTAAGTTGCCATGCCGAGGATTTTGCCGGGCTGGCTAAAAATCTGAATGCAGAATCTTTTTCTGAAAAATCAGCGGCAGCCGCTGCCTTATACCAGCTAGACGACCCCCGCGTATTGCCCACGTTAAAAGCCATGCAGGAGGGGAATTTATATTGGCTGAGTGAATCGAGCCAACCGGTTATTGGTAAGGAAGTGGGCGATAAGTTGGAATTAACTTCCTGTGTTGAACAAACTTCCTTGGGGCTAGTGGATAAATCCCAGGTGGAAAAAATTAAAATTAACAACGGCCTGCGCCGAGACCTGCGCGGCTTTGTTGCGGGCCTAGAGCTGAGCGCTAAAGACCCGAGTATTCGCCAGCAATCGGCGCGCAATTTAATTAAAAATCCAGATGAAAGCTTGCGGGCCCCCTTAGTGGCTGCTTTGGATCAGGAAAAAAACAACTCGATTAAAGAGATCATGCGTGTTGCCCTAGCCAGTATTGATATGGGCAGTAGCGATGCTGCCTTGCGCAAGACGGCTGTCGCTACCCTGGCTGAAGCGCTGCAACCTGAGGCCATAGCCCTGCTGGAAAAAGCCTCTGCAAAAGGCGAAAACGGTCAGTATCTGCATGAGGATACCGAATTTGCCGCCAGTTCAGAGGCGGCATTAAAAGCCATGCAGGCTAAGGTTGATTTATTTAAATTCTTAGAAAATTGTTTTTTCGGGATTAGTTTGGGCTCGGTGTTATTACTAGCTGCTATCGGCCTTGCTATTACCTTTGGGGTGATGGGCGTTATCAATATGGCCCATGGGGAAATGATTATGTTGGGCGCTTACACTACGTTTGCGATCCAACAACTATTTCCCCAGTGGATGCAGGCATCT
>DAOQGS010000817.1:0-1511 GCA_035338675.1 Cellvibrionaceae bacterium | reverse complement strand
GAGGATTCCCACTCCCGCGAGAGGACGTCTACGTCCAGTTCGGTAAAATGCACACGCAGGCCCAATTTTGCGTAGGCTTCAATACTTTTTTCAATATCGGCGATACTTGGGCCATCAATCGATATATGGCCTTGAATGCCCACACCCTGTACCGGCACCCCGCGTTTTTTTAAACGCCCTAATAGCGCCAGGGCCGCCTCCCGTTTACCGTCCCGTTCAATGTTGTAATCGTTGTAAAGCAGGTGTGCACTAGGGTCTACTTCGTGGGCGAGGTTAAAGGCCAGGTCGATAAAGTCTTCTCCCAAAATTTTATAATAATGGCTTTTGCGCATCACATTGTCATCGCCAACCGCTTCGTTTACCACGTCCCAGGCCGCTAATTTGCCCTTGTAACGGCTTACCAATGTGGTGATGTGGTCGGTCATTTTGCTGCGCAATTGAGCGGGTTTTATATAGCTGCCCTTGGCATTTTTAAATACGCTATCGGGGATTTGGCTGTGCCATGCCAGGCAGTGACCGACGCTGTGGATTTTGTGCTCCTGCCCGAAGGCGACAAAACTGTCGGCCTCCGCCCATTTCCACTCGCCTTCCTTAGTGCGCAAGCTTTCCCACTTAAGTGCGTTCTCGGGCGTGATGGAAGAAAAGTTGCGTTTGATAATTTCCGTAATATCAGGATATTTGCCCCGTGTCATATCGGCATTAACCGCTGTGCCAATTAAAAAACGGTCTTTAAACGTATCTTTTAAGCCGGTGCGCACATCGGCCAATACGCGACTGGCCAGCGGACTTAGGGCGGTGGCTAGGCTGGAATTGATAAGAAAACGTCTGCGATTAAGCGTCATAAGGGTTCTGCCCATAGTGAATGTGAAGCTTGGATGTGTTACAGCGGAATAACAAAGGGTTTGGCCTGTTGGCCGGATTTGACCCAGCTAATATTAGACAAAAAATGCAAATGGCGTGAGGGCTATTGTTTGCGGCCTAGATCGCCATTTTTAATTGCGAGTAACTATTTAGTAGTTTTTGAGCGCCTTTTTTAGTGGGCGGATTCACCCCTGCCACACCGCGAATCAATTACCTTAAATGTTAGGGGTGTGGCGTCTTGTTAAATTCTCCGCAATTGTCTGACTGCGTGAAGAAGATCATAAAGCGTGCTGAATAGTTACACTTGATTTGCAAAGTATGCACTACTGCTGGTGCACTTTATTGCTCAACTTAGAGCCTAGCACCAGCACAAAACAGAATTATCGGCTTTAAAAATTTCCCTGCGGTTGACTGCGCGGCGCTAACCTGAGCCTGCTCAAATGTCCCATCAAAAAACGCATGCTATTTAACGATTATGGACCTTTTTGCGGATCAAACCAAAGCTCTTCCCGATCCAAGGGGGTTTCTTTGGTGAGGAATGGGTTGGTGAGGTTAAAGATACGGCGGTTTTTCATATTGGCTTTTTCCAGCACATCTTTAATATTGGGTTCGCTGTAAAAGATTTTATCGAAGCTGCCATCGGCAATGGC
>DAOQGS010000816.1:0-1513 GCA_035338675.1 Cellvibrionaceae bacterium | reverse complement strand
ATCCAATGAGCAAAAAGGACAGAAAAGCCGCGCAACTTCCACTCACAATCCCAACTCACTCAACCCGGCATAATCAAGGGGCCTTGGCCCCTGTGGCCAGGTGAATTTTCGCTGGTGCTCCTCAATCGCCAAATCATTAATGCTGGCATAGCGCTTTTGCATTAAACCCTGTTCATTAAACTGCCAATTTTCATTGCCGTAGGATCGGAACCATTGGCCTTGATCGTTATGCCATTCATAGGCAAAGCGCACGGCAATGCGATTATTATCGTGGGCCCAGAGTTCTTTAATTAACCGATACTCAAGCTCGCGCGCCCATTTTTGCGTTAAAAACTGTTCTATTTCACTGCGGCCATTGATAAATAAATCGCGGTTGCGCCATTGGCTATCAAGCGTATAAGCCAGCGCGACTTTTTGCGGATTGCGATTATTCCAACCGTCTTCGGCGGCGCGCACTTTTTGCATGGCGCTATCGCGGTTAAAAGGAGGAAAGGGCGGACGGGATTCTTGCTGGGTCATAGCTATCTCCAAGTGTTAGTGGGCTTGTAATTGGATGCCGGGCATGGGAACGAACCAACTGAACAGTTCGATGCGGCTCAGCCAGTTTTTAACATGCACAAATGGGGCAAGGTCCACCTGGCCTTCGTGGGCTAATGCAATATAGGGGTACACAGCCAAATCGGCGATGCTCATTTTGGGTGTGGCTAGCCAATTGTGCTGAGCTAAATGCTCATTTAAGAGAACTAATAGGTTTTGGGTAATTAGGCTCGCCTCTTCACGATTAATGGCTCGGCCAAATTTATAATGTAAGCGCAATGCATTGGGGCCGCGCACCACTTCATTGGCAGCGGTGGATAACCAGGCGGTAACCGCAGCCGCTTGCGCAGCCTCAGCCGGAAACCAAGCATCATCCCCATAGGCGCGCGCCAAATAAACCAATATGGCTTGGCTATCGCGGATAATAACATTGCCATCTTTTAAAACCGGCACCTGCCCGAAGGGATTGAGCGCTAAAAATTCAGCGGATTTTTGCTCTTTAGCTGCCCCATTGAGCAGAGTACTTTTATAGCCCAGTTTTAATGCCGACAGCATCAAACGCACTTTATGGCAATTGCCGGAGAGGGGAAATTCAAATAGCTCAAGCATAATAGCTCCAATTAGGCAGATTAAACTGTATTGGCCCGCGCGCAGGCCGATTCAATAATTAATGGGGAAAGTTAAAAACACGCTGTTGGCTATTTGCCTATATATCTAGCACCAGGGTATCGCCGTGAGGGCGAGACACGCAGGCACACATTAGGCCATCATTTTTATCCGCATCACTTAAAACCCTATCGCGATGCTCCACATCGCCAGCTAAAACCTTAACCGCACACTGGCCACAATTACCCACCCGGCAATCAAAGGCAGGGCTTATGCCCACTGATTCGAGCGCTTCAAGAACCGACTGTGAACCGCGTACCGCCAGGGTTTTCTCCGAACGCGCCAATCGTAAGCTGAACGGTTTTTCTTG
>DAOQGS010000815.1:0-1520 GCA_035338675.1 Cellvibrionaceae bacterium | reverse complement strand
AGCAGGAGTTATTGCAGCGGGCCATCCGCGTGCACGGCAACTTTAATGAGTATGTTCCTTTAGGGCTTGTGCTTTTATTGCTGGTGGCCGCCAATCAAGCACCGAATTATTTAATTCATAGCTTGGGCGCTGCGCTGTTAACCGGCCGCCTGCTGCACGCACTGGGCGTCAGCCGCAGCCCCGAGCCATTAATTTTGCGCCAAGTGGGCATGGTGTTAACTACCGGCAGTATTATCACCAGCGCTGGGTTTTTACTAGTGCATTTGGTTTAACCTAAAAGCCGCAGTTGAACTCTACTACGGCTGCCTAATACTTGAATCTGCCCGCTTTTTTGTAAAAATTTGACTCACCGTAGTGTGACTACTGCTTTCGCCAAATTTTGACAAAAAAGCGCCCATATTCAGCGTCTTAGGCACCCTCGCTACGAGTTCAACTGCGGTTTTTAGGTTTAAGTGTTTTTTTGCTATTTTTGCCCGAATTTAATTCGCTGCAGTTAAATGGGGTAATGGATTAGGGCAGGTGGTTTTGCTAAGCCCAGTGAATGCGGATAAACAACAGCCGGGTATATGGCCATTAGCGCGTAATCTTCCCCTATGCCTCCTATCCAGCCCCACAAAACCATAGCCCTGTTATTTCACGAGCAGGACTCCCCTGCGACAATTCATAATTATTTAATAACCTACTACGCCCGTATTTGGCAGCAGTTAGGTTTTAAAGTGTTCGCCCTGTTTGGTACACACCAATTTATCCCGGCGGATTTAATCCTGGTGCATGTGGATCTCTCGGTGGTGCCAGAAGCCTATTGTACGTTCGCCGCCCGTTACCCCGTGGTGTTAAATGGCAGGGTGCGGGATATCCGCAAATCCGCGATTAGCCAGCAGTTGCTAAAGCCCGGCGATAATTATTCCGGCAAAGTGATTGTCAAATCCGATTGCAACTACGCAGCCCTGCCCGAGCAACGCCTTCACTGCCAGAGCGCCACAACATTTTTTAGCAGCCCTTTGGATTACCACGTCTTCCCGAATATCCATGCCGTGCCTGATCAGTTGTGGCAGGAGCCGAGCCTGGTGGTGGAGCAGTTTTTGCCGGAATTAATCGGCGGTTTATACCATGTGCGCTTTTATAATTTTTTAGGCAGCAAAGGCAATTGCATGCGCATCGCCTCCACCCATCCTATAGTGCACATTAGCCATGCAGTAACAATAGAACAAATCCCCCTAGACCCTCGCTTAGATGAACTGCGCCAAGCGCACCATTTTGACTATGGTAAATTTGATTATGTGGAACGGGATGGGGAAATTATTTTATTTGACACCAATAAAACCACTGGGTTTGTGGGCGGCAGTACAGATCCAAAATGGCAGCAGGCGCGCTATGAGCGGGCTTTGGGGATTCTTGATTATCTTTAACTATTGAGCGCAGCGTTTTAGTGTCCTCACGCCGTCAAGCATTTAAGGAACCTCTGAAAATTACCTTACTCGCCCTGGCGTCGTTGAATTTGCCAAAAAAATGCTCATTTA
>DAOQGS010000814.1:0-1529 GCA_035338675.1 Cellvibrionaceae bacterium | reverse complement strand
CAAGTTCTTCAAGCAGCTCGTCTAGCTCAGGTGCTCTGGTAAAAACTGAGGTGAGTGTTGTTATTGAATTTGGCGCGGGCAAACCTGCGCTGGCGCAAAAAATTGATGCCACCCTAACGCTGTTAAATAGTGCCGACCAACCCATAGCCAGCCTGCAGCCAGTTGCAGCGGCCGATGCCAGTCAAACTAAATTTAGCCTGAACGGAGAATTGAGTGCCATAGATGCGGTTGCCCTGGTAGTGGATATTCGCCATGAGGGATTCACCCGTTTTGCACGAAGGCTGCCAATTCAGGACAGCGTGTATGTGTTAGCACGTTTAGAGGCTTTAACCGAAACAGCGGCAACAGCTGGCAATAGCGTATCGATTTCCGGCTCTACCACCAACGGCTTTACGCTACAGGTCGCCCAGGACAATGAAACGGCGCCCAGCATGTCGATCAGTATTCCGGCATCCAGCCTACCTGCGGGTACCCAATCGCTCACCGCGGCGATTAAAACCTACGACCCCAACAATGCCGAAGACGCACAATATTTCCCCGGCAGTTACGCCGATTCCACGGGCAATAACCTGGTATCTGTAGCATTTAATTACGCCGAAGTTAAAACCAATACAGGTGAGAGCTTGCAAACCTTGGCCGCAAACGCCCAGGCCCTGCGCCAGGCGCGCGGTGCGCTAGCGTTTGCAGCGCCCCCAGAGCCGGTGATTATCAACCGCACCATTCCCGCCAGCAGCTGCGCCACCCTAGAAAAACTCGGCGACGCCAATGCGGAATTAGCGGGCTTTCAAATTCCTGTGTACACCTATAACCCGCGCTCAGGCTTGTGGGATCTTTTAGGCTACGGCACGGTGTATACCCAGGCGGGTGTTGCCATCCCAGGTGATACAAAAGACCTCGATTGCGCCGGTACAACCTATGTGCTGGAAATTAAGGTTACCAATGAAATTTTCTTAAGCGATTGGTGGAACCTGGATTACCCGCTGCAATTTAATGAGCCTATAAAACGCTGCGCTAATTTACACATTGTGAATGAAAGCAATGAGCCCTTGGCTGGTGTACACGGGTTAATTACGGGCGATAGCAATTTTGCCAGTGAATATTTTGTTACTGATGACAGCGGCAATGTTAGCCTCAGCCTTGAGGTTTTTGCCGATGACGTGAGCACAGGCTCCTTTATTATTTGGGGTGCAAATGCTACTGCGGGCAATTTTAATTTATCCAGTGTTTGCCCGGCCCCCGAACGGCAGACAGTTATTTTAAAACGCCCGCAGTTGTGCAAAATAAAAGGCCATGTGAGCTACGCCGGTAAGCCGCTTGCTAACCTGGGGGTTTTTGCTTTTAACGAGGCAGCCATTTTAACCGATTATTGGTTTAGCTTTGGCTCAACCAATAGCGAAGGCACCTACACGCTCGATGTGGCCTGCGATCAACCCTACACAGTTGAGATGTATTTTGCAGAAGAAAACCTTTATAAAAATGGCTCTTCGTAGAATTGTGTAAAACCCCCGCGCCAGATGGAAAAATGGCCT
>DAOQGS010000813.1:0-1533 GCA_035338675.1 Cellvibrionaceae bacterium | reverse complement strand
GCTGCTTTTCTGAGCCCATAGACCACGGCTTTATGTACCAGCACAGTTTTAAAGATCTCGACGGCCATGTGTGGGAATTTTTTTGTATGGAGGGCAGCCTATGAAATACCTATGTTTAGTTTATTGCGACGAACAAGAATTTAATCGTTTATCCCCCAGCGAATGGAAAACCCTCAATGAGCGCTGTGTGGAATGTGTCGCCAGTCTTCAAAATAGCGGCCATTTTATCGCTGGCGATGCTTTGCACCCGGTAGCCACTGCCACCAGCGTGCGCCTGCGCGATGGCAAGGTATTAATTACCGACGGGCCGTTTGCCGAAACCAAAGAACAACTGGCCGGATATTATTTATTAGAGGCGCGGGATTTAAACGAAGCGCTATTGCTTGCACAAAAAATCCCCGCTGCCAGTATGGGCTGTATCGAAGTGCGCCCCGTGCGCACCCTAGACCCAACCATCGACGAACGCATTAACCCCATCATCAATCGTTAAATAAAAGGTGCCTGTATGAAATCCCTATCCCCCTATATTATTTTTTTCGGCCGCACCCGTGAGGCATTGGAATTTTATCAACAGGCTCTAAAAGGTGAGGTTGTCAATATTATGAAATTCGCCGATGGCGGCAGCGCCTGCGCCGAAATGGCAGCCGACCCTGAAGGCGTGATGCACAGCGAATTTCGCGCCGAGGATGTGCATTTTTTTGCCTCCGACGGCATTCCCGGCAGCAGCCCCATCAATGGCAACCGCATTACCCTCGCCATTAATTTTTCCCACCTGGACGAACAAGCGGCGGTATTTAATGCCCTGGCTGAAGGCGGCGAAGTAACACAACCCCTAGCCGATCAATTCTGGGGCGCTAAATACGGCGAGTTGATCGATAAATTCGGCCTGCATTGGTCCCTTAATTGTTTTACCGCTCCAGCGCACACTTAAACACAGGAATTTCGCCCATGAGTATCACCCTACCGCCCTGCACACTCCACACTCGCCCAGCAACACACTTTGCGGGCTTAAAAATTCCCGTGGGCGAGCGCGCCGCAGAGGAAATTCCCGCCCTTTGGCAAACCTTTATGGCGCAAAACCCAGGGCAATTTATGCAGGGTGATGCTGAATTTGGCCTGTGTATCGCAGGCGCCTCCGGCACGGACTATATGGCCGCCGTGCCCTTAACCGAACATGCACAAGTACCTGCAGGCTGGTCGCACATCAGCCTGCCCGCAACTCGGTTTGCCGTGTTTGAGCACCTTGAACCTGTCTGGCGTATTCGCGAAACAATCGACGCCATATTTACACCCGGCGCCTTAAAACACACCCACCAACCGGTCAATTCAATTGCTTTTTTAGAATGTTATTCGCCGGAATTTAACCCGCAAACAGGCACAGGGGGCATGAGTATTTGGGTGCCGATTACACCTTAACAAAACAACGCAGTTTCCCCTTCGCAGGGCAATGTCATTAAATTAAGGGAAAAGCCCGTTCGAGCGTAGGTCAATGAGATGGACTCCCCCTCTCTAACAACCCGGCATCGAAGTGCC
>DAOQGS010000812.1:0-1535 GCA_035338675.1 Cellvibrionaceae bacterium | reverse complement strand
GGCGGCTTGCAGTCTCAGCCGAAAATGCATTTCCCCGGCGGCCTATTAATTGGCGATGACGCAGGCACCCTTAATTTCGCCAAAATCAAAGGCTCCCACACGGCTATGAAGTCCGGCATGATCGCCGCGGAAGTGCTCGCTAAAGCCCTTGCCCAAGGGCTTGAAGCCACGGACTTAAGCGAGTTTGCCGCCGCCTATGAAGATTCCTGGGCCTATGACGAGCTGTACCTGCAGCGCAATTTCGGCCCGGCCCAGCACCGCTGGGGCAATTTGTGGGGGTCTGCCTACGCCTTTGTAGATATCAACCTGTTCGGCGGCCACTTGCCCTGGACCTTAAGCGATAACAAAGCCGACCACGCCTGCCTTCAACCCGCCGCCGATTGCCCGGTTATCCAGTACCCCAAGCCAGACGGTGTGTTGAGTTTTGACAAGCTCTCCTCGGTATACCTCTCCAACACCAATCACGAGGAAGACCAACCCTGCCACCTGCGCTTGCTTGACCCGAGTATTCCGGTGGCGAAGAACCTGCCTTTATATGCAGAACCTGCCCAGCGCTACTGCCCGGCCGGTGTGTATGAAATTGTTGAGCAGGAGGGCGCGGCGCGCTTGCAGATTAATGGCCAGAACTGCGTGCACTGCAAAACCTGCGACATCAAAGACCCGGCCCAGAACATCACCTGGGTAACCCCGGAAGGGGCAGGTGGCCCTAACTACCCCAATATGTAGCTGGCGCTGAATGTGGCTGGCGCTGGGCCACCCGCCGCCCAGATGGGAGGCGGCGGGTGGCTCTATGCAAAGCGAAGCTTGATAGCTATCCCATTTTTAAATATACGAAAATAACAAGCGGCACGGGAATTGCGGCAACTAATCGCGGCGATGATAGAATGCGCCCCATCATTGAGGAGAGTTATAGATGACCAAATTACCCGAAACCCTGCGCGAAAACGTGCGTTTGTTGGGCGAGTTACTGGGGGAGACCCTGTTAAAGCATGAAGGGGAGGCCGTATTTTCCAAGGTGGAGGAAATTCGCAAGCTCGGCAAGGCCATTAACAAAGCCTCCGAAGGGGATTCGCAGCAACTGGTGGACTTGCTGGATAAGGTGGGGGACGCGGAAATTCTACCCATCGTGCGGGCGTTTAATCAGTTTTTGAACCTGGCCAACCTCGCCGAGCAGGAATACGCCAGCAGCACCGAAGCCGCCAGCGTGGACACCCTTGACCACCTGCTGGGCGAGCAAAAGCAGCGGCTGAATGAGGCTGAATTTTTAGAGGTAATCCGCAACCTCTCCATCGACCTAGTGCTCACCGCCCACCCCACGGAAATCACCCGTCGTACCCTGATTCGCAAATACGACCAAATTACCAGCGTGATGGCGGGCCACCGCCGCACCGACCTGCTCGCCTATGAGCACGACAAGTACCGTGGCCGCCTAAAGCGGTTAGTGGAAGAAATTTGGGCCACCGATGAAATCCGCAACGAGCGCCCCACAGCGGTGGATGAAGCCCGCTGGGGATTTGCAGTCATTGAAAGCAGCC
>DAOQGS010000811.1:0-1539 GCA_035338675.1 Cellvibrionaceae bacterium | reverse complement strand
CAAAAAAGTGCTGTAGCCCTGGGCACTGGGGGCGGTGTTGGGGCGCGCCTCAAACATGGGGTTCTCCTGTGGGGGTGTTGACGACTGCGGGGCTTAGCTCCATACGGGCTACATCGGCAGCGTCCAATTGGTCGGCAATTTCCTGCACCGCTTGGCGGTTATTGGAATGCAGGGTGAGATCGTAGGTGATGGTGCTGCCGTAGCGATCCGGCGCCTGGGGGTCGTGGCGGGTTTTATCGAACACCCACAGGCGGGTGCCCAAATAAAACCCCTCCTGTAGGTCGTGGGTGACCATAAACACCGTCAGCTTATGCTCGCTCCACAGCCGCAGCAGCAGTTGGTGCATGTCCTTGCGAATGCCGGGGTCCAAAGCGCCGAAGGGTTCATCCAACAGCAGAATGCGCGGCTGTTTGATCAGCGCCTGGGCAATGGCTAAGCGCTGCTGCATGCCGCCGGAGAGGCTGTGGGGGTAAAGATCCTTCGCCCGGCTTAGGCCCACTGCGTCCAGCCAGTGCCTCACTTCTTCTAAA
This sequence comes from Cellvibrionaceae bacterium, assembly GCA_035338675.1. Classification (GTDB taxonomy): domain Bacteria; phylum Pseudomonadota; class Gammaproteobacteria; order Pseudomonadales; family Cellvibrionaceae; genus CAMCXE01. Next base: position 1,009 of record DAOQGS010000811.1, on the reverse strand, counting down.
GCGGCTTTTTTCGCCCCGCCAAACAGCTTGCCAAGCCAAGGGCTGCGGCTAAATTCCAGTGCCGCCAGGACGTTTTGCTGCACCGTGAGGTGGGGGAAGACGGAATACTTTTGAAACACTATGCCCCGGTCTGGCCCCGGTTCTGTAGCCAGGGGCTTAGCGCCTAAAAAGGCCTCGCCACTGGTGGGCTGCTCGGTGCCGAGCAGCATTTTTAAGAAGGTGCTTTTACCGCAACCGGAGGTGCCCACCAGGGAGACAAATTCCCCTTCCTGCACCTGGGTGGAAATGCCCTCCAGCACAATGTGTTGGCCGTATTCTTTGCCTACGCGGTGAAACCGTAACAGGGGTTCTGCTGCGCTCATAATTAGTGCCTACTTGCCGGGTTGTACCAAGGGAAGGCCCAGCGGTTTAAGCGCGCCAGGGCGTAGTCGGTCAAAAACGCCAAAAGGGTAATCCAGGCCACATAGGGCAGGATCACATCCATAGCCATATAACGGCGCACCAGGAAAATCCGGTAGCCCAAGCCATCGTTGGAGGCAATGGCTTCTGCCGCAATTAAAAACAGCCAGGCGCTGCCGAGGCTTAGGCGCACAGCGTCAATCAGCCTCGGCGTCAACTGGGGCAGTAACACCCGCAGCATCACCTGGCCGGAATTAGCCCCCAGGGTTTGCGCCTTTACCCACTGCTCGGCGGGCAATTCTCGGCAGTTTTGATAGACGCTGCGCACCAAGGTCGGCGCTATGCCAATCACAATCAGCATGACTTTGGATAACTCATCCAAGCCAAACACAATAAATAAAATCGGCAGCACCGCCATGGGGGGAATCAGGGAAATTGCCGTCACAAATGGTGTTAGGCCCGCCCCCAGCATGGGCAGGGCGCCGGTGAGTAATCCCACCAACAAGCCTAAAGACGCCGCCGCCAAAACCCCCAGGCCCAAGCGGCGCAGGCTGCTTTGGGTGTCTTGCCAAAATAAATACTCGCCGGTGCGGGCGCTCGGCTGCAGCAC
>DAOQGS010000810.1:0-1547 GCA_035338675.1 Cellvibrionaceae bacterium | reverse complement strand
GGGGCCAGCAGCGTATTGCCCAGCAGGGTTTTATTGGTCCAGCTGTTGCCTGCGGCGGAGGCATATTGCAGGGACCAGCCGTTTAAATTCACCGGCGCGGTGCCGCGGTTAAACACTTCAATGAAGTCGTGGCTATAGGGCGCACCGGCACTGCCACCGCCGCCATAGACCTGGCTGATAACCAAATCCGGGCTTGCCGCCTGGGCGTGCTGGCTACAACAGAGGGCCGCGAACACAGCAATAACAGCCCGCCATTGGATGGATTGAATAAACATAGTGATGCTTCCTCGGCCAAAAACCCCAAAGGGGCATTAATTAACGCTAATTAATACCCCCGCAAACAGCTGCCGCGATTTAAGCGGCCTGTTAGCTTATTTAATAGCTGAGAAAATACCGAGTTTAAATGTCGAAACCGTGTCGTTTAGATGAAGTATTTGCTGCAGAATTTTGCACTGTGTGACATTCATTTTGAATGTCACTAGTCAGCACCTTTTGATCAGGCCAGTACTTATTGACTTTAGCTGCAGTGTTCTTGCGTCCACAAGCAACCATCAGGAGAGTGCTTGCGTGCTGCGAGCCGCCGCAGTGATAAATACAGCTTGTTGCAGACACGCCGTGAATACATCCGTGTAGCCCCATCAAAAAGGTCCCTTTTTTTGACGGTCGGCAACAAGCTTTATTCACCACTGCTACACCGCGAATCGTTTGTGCCGCACGGCTAAAACCACCTCAATTTACCGTCTGCATGGAGCGGGTAAAAATGTGCTGAATAGTTACTTTTTAAACCTAAAGCAGTTGTTACTCAGCCGGACACCAAAAACATCGCAATTAATTTATGCACGCTAGATCGCTCCCATTCCACGCAACCAGCCGCAATCTGGTTTTTTAGTTTTAACGCTTAAGCACAAGCCTTTGGGTAAGTGCAATGGAACCCATGGCCGCCAAAATAGGCAGCAACCAAAGCCCACCCATTTCCACAAACATCACCCAATAAAAAACCTTCGGCATGGGCACTGGATTGGGCAGGAACTGTTGCACCGCTGCGTGCAAGGTGCCTTCAATATGGCTGATTAATAAAAACGGCAGGGTGCCAAGAATAATCAGCAGGCCCAATAGCGCACCAATAACCAAGCGCAGGGCTAAAACCCGCCAGGGGCAGGGCCAGGCGATGAGCAAACTAAATAAAATCACCAAGGGCGTCAGTGTATGCACCAGAGTGCCCGCACCGGTTAATACCGCACCCTTAGGTGCAATCGGTAGAGTTGCATAATAAATATTGCGGGAAACAGTGGCGGCAATTTGAATAATCGCGCCCTGCTCAGAAGAACCCAAGCTCAATTGGGCGGTGTAATTATCGCTCAGGCTATTGGCGATCCACTGTACCAGCGGCAGCGCCTGCTGCAGCAAAAATGCACCACCGCTGTAAAACACCACCGCCATCACCAACCAAGCCGCCATCAAACGCGTTATCAGTGGCCATTTATTTAGCGGCACGGCGAGGGCGAGGGCTCCGGCGCGCCCAAATGGCAAATACAAAACAACTGAGC
>DAOQGS010000809.1:0-1548 GCA_035338675.1 Cellvibrionaceae bacterium | reverse complement strand
TATTCAGCGCCTTAGGCACCCTCGCTACGAGTTCAACTGCGGTTTTTAGGTTGAACCAACCAGACGGCGCCGAACTGACACACAAATGTGCTAAAAAACTGCTGGGGTTAGACCAAGCGATGGAGCGTTCTTGAGCACAATTAACTTTGCGGGCCTAGCAAGGTAAGAGTGCAACAGGTTGTTTGCGCTCCTGCCCTAGGCCCGGGACCAAGCCCACCAGGATAATTTAGGTGACAGTAGACCACTGCGAACCAATATACGCAATGAGTCTGCGGTTAAATTTTGTACATGCGGGTTAGTGCACACTGCCTGCGTTGATTAAGATAAGTTTTTACCCCGCAATTGAGCACATACGGCACCCAGGGCGAGAAATCGACGCGCAGTAATAAGGAAGGCAATTATTCAGCACACCATATTAGCCTCTCAACGCGGGCGGTAAATCGAGGGGATTTAGCCGAGTCGAATAATCCTAAAACCGCAGTTAAACTCTACTGCAGTTTTTAGCTTGGTTGATTTGCTGTGCAGCAGTGGTAAATACAGGTTATCAGACCGTCAAAAAGAGGGATCTTGTTGACGAGCCTACACGGATGTATTCAAGGCGTGCCTGCAATAACCTGTATTCCCCACTGCGGGGGCAAACAGCATCGAAGCACTCCCTGATGATTTCTAGTCGGTGCGAGAATCACGACTAGTTACACCCAAAAGATACTTAAGAAATACGGCAATTTTTAATCGGCATGAGGGTGCTAAAGATGCATTCAAGGAACTCTAGCCGCCAGGCATCCTTGCCAAAAACGACGCACAGGCTAGGACAACTTAAGAGCCAGTTCGTGAATCTTCGCCTGCCATATTTTAGGCCCAGTGATGTGCACCGACTCACCACTGGTATCCACCGCTACCGTTACCGGCATATCCTGCACATCAAATTCATAAATGGCTTCCATACCCAGGTCCGCAAACGCGACCACCTTCGCTGCTTTAATTGCCTTGGACACCAGATAGGCCGCACCGCCAACTGCCATTAAATAAACCGCTTTATTGTCGGCAATCGCTGAAATCGCCGTAGGCCCCCGCTCTGATTTACCAATCATGCCCATAAGCCCGGTTTGCTCGAGCACCGTGCGGGTGAACTTATCCATACGAGTAGCCGTGGTGGGCCCGGCAGGGCCAACGACTTCGTCGCGCACCGGATCTACCGGGCCCACGTAATAAATAAAACGGTTAGTGAAGTCCACCGGCAGCGGCTCGCCCTTGGCAATCATATCGGTGAGGCGCTTATGGGCCGCATCCCGCCCGGTGAGGATTTTGCCCGAGAGCAATAGTGTTTCACCGGTTTTCCAGCTGGCAATATCGGCACGGGTAACTGTATTCACATCGACCCGGCGCACGCTCTCGCCTACTTCCCAGCTAATTTCTGGCCAGTCGTCTAAGGCGGGCGGCGTTTGCAGCGCCGGGCCGCTGCCATCGAGGGTGAAATGGGTGTGGCGGGTGGCGGCGCAATTGGGGATGATGGCGACGGCTTTATTGGCCGCATGGGTGGGGTAATCT
>DAOQGS010000808.1:0-1549 GCA_035338675.1 Cellvibrionaceae bacterium | reverse complement strand
CATAGTCCAGCAGGCGGGCCTGCACAGTGACACTTATGAAATAGGCGACATTTACCGCACCATCGCAAGCCTCTTGCCGAGTATGGACGGCTTTCAGGCCTATATTTGCGGCGCACCAAGTTTCGTTAAAAAGCTAAAAAAACAGTGTTTTCTTGCAGGCGCCAATTTAAACGATATTTTTGCCGACGCCTTCTTGCCCAGCTAAATCCAGCCTTAAGTACGCCTTGCCCCTTTTTTAAGTTGCCCCAAAGCGCAAGCCTTTGTAGTCTTGCGCGCTTTCCCCACTAAAACCTGGAGCCCCCATGCACCGCAGTTTTCCCACCACCCGTATGCGCCGCAATCGCTTTGCTGAATTCTCCCGCCGCTTGGTGCGGGAAACCGAGCTTAGCGCGGGGGATTTTATTTATCCCATGTTTTTAATTGAGGGCAAGAATCGCAGGGAAACTATTACCTCCATGCCCGGCATCGAGCGCTTTAGCCTGGATTTATTGGCCCAAGAAGTGGAAACCCTGTTGGAATTGCGCATCCCTGCCATAGCCTTATTCCCCAATATCAGCCAGGAGAAAAAAACTCTCGACGGTAAAGAGGCCTTTAACCCGGATGGTTTAATTCCTACTGCCGTGCGATTTTTAAAAGAGCGTTACCCGCAAATGGGCATAATTTGCGACGGCGCCCTAGACCCCTACACCACCCACGGCCAAGACGGGATTATTGATGACACAGGTTATGTATTAAATGATGAAACCGTGGCGGCATTGGAACAACAAGCCTGTGTGTGCGCAGATAGCGGCGCGGATGTAATCGCCCCTTCGGATATGATGGACGGCCGCGTGGGTGCCATTCGCAAACAATTAGATGCCAAGGGTTTTATTAATACACAAATCATGGCTTACAGCGCTAAATATGCGTCGAGTTATTACGGGCCATTTCGCGATGCGGTGGGTTCAGCTGGCAACTTAGGTAAAAGCAATAAATACAATTACCAAATGGACCCAGCTAATTCCGACGAAGCCCTGCAGGAAATTGCCTTGGATTTACAAGAAGGCGCCGATATGGTGATGGTAAAACCCGCTATGCCTTATTTGGATATAGTGCGGCGAGTAAAAGAAACCTTTGGTGTGCCGACTTTTGCCTACCAGGTGAGTGGTGAATACACCATGCACAAATTAGCCATGCAGCACGGGTATTTAGCCGAAGCGGTGATGTTGGAATCCTTATTGTGCATCAAGCGCGCCGGTGCCAATGGTATTTTGACTTATTTTGCTAAGGACGCTGCGCGGGCGTTACAAAACCAATAAAAATGGTTTTTAGCTATTGAGCAATTGTAACCTCTAGCCTCGTTCCTAACCTCGTTCCTAACCTCGTTGGCAAGCAGAGCGTGGGAACGAGGAAAAAAGCAGGCATATATAAGTTTTAGCCTACTAAATAATTACTGAAAATTAAGCCCTACAGGGTAATTGGTTCTCGGTGTAGCGGCAATGAATACAGGCTCTGGCAGACCGTCAAAAAGAGGGACCTTTTTGACGAGCCTACATGGATGTATTCACGG
>DAOQGS010000807.1:0-1552 GCA_035338675.1 Cellvibrionaceae bacterium | reverse complement strand
GCTCGCCGCCGATCACACCAAATTTATGAATTTGATCTTCCGGCACTTCTTGAATGGCCACGATGCTGCAGCGAAATTGCTTGAACAGCCCCACCATTTGCGCCAGCACACCATCGGGTTCGCCATCTTTTACACACAGGTCATCCGACAACACCACCGCAAAAGGCTCATCGCCCACCAGGCGGCGGCTATTTAAAATCGCATCGCCCAGGCCGCGCATTTCCCGCTGGCGGGTAAAGGAAAACGTACACTTGGCCATAACTTCGCGGATAGACGTTAAGTAGGCTTCTTTGTCCGTGCCGGCAATTTGATGCTCCAGCTCGTAGCTCACGTCGAAATGGTCTTCAATGGCGCGTTTGCCGCGGCCAGTCACGAAACCAATTTCCGTTAAACCCGCTTCTAGCGCTTCTTCTACACCGTATTGCACCAGGGGTTTGTTCACCACTGGGAGCATTTCTTTGGGCATGGATTTGGTGGCGGGAAGGAACCGAGTACCGTAACCGGCCACGGGGAAAATACATTTCTTGATCATAAGGAGCCCTTACAACGTGGTTAACAATAAAAAGAAGAGTGATGGTGTGCAGCAAAAACGAGGCGCGCGAATATAGCACAGCCCATGAATTATCCCCACCCGGCTAAGACTGGACATCACGGGGTTTGCAGGTAGAATGGCAGGCCTTTTCGCCAGGGCCCCAGTTTTTAGGGGCATTCGTCTAACTGCCTAGAGTCTTTTATGCACTCATTTGAACCCAAAGCCTCCTACACCCGCGAGGAACTTATCACCTGCGGCAACGGCCAGATGTTCGGCCCTGGCAATGCACAGCTGCCGGTGCCAAACATGTTGATGCTAGACCGTATCGCGCATATCAGCCAAGTAGGCGGCGAGTTTGGCAAGGGTGAAATTGTGGCAGAGCTGGATATCAACCCTGAGCTGTGGTTTTTTCAGTGCCACTTCCCCGGCGACCCGGTTATGCCCGGCTGCTTGGGCCTTGATGCCATGTGGCAGCTGGTGGGCTTTTTTCTCGCCTGGAAAGGCAACCCCGGGCGCGGGCGCGCACTGGGGGCTGGCGAAGTAAAATTTACCGGGCAGATTTTGCCCAGCGCCAAACAGGTGACCTACCATATCAACCTTAAACGGGTCATCGAGCGCAAATTAATTATGGGCATTGCAGATGGCCGCGTCTCGGTGGATGGCAAGGACATTTATTTCGCCAAAGATCTGCGCGTAGGACTGTTCGGCAATACCGATTCTTTCTAGCACCATCTATTTACGCCCGAAGGCAAGAGGACAAATATGAAACGCGTTGTAATTACCGGCATGGGTATCGTTTCCTGTATTGGTCATGATCTGGCAACCGTATTAAGCGCCCTGCGCAATGGCACCTCAGGTATTCGCTATAACCCCTCCTATGCCGAGCAGGGTTTTCGCAGCCTGGTTTCAGGGTCCATCGATTTGGATCTTGCTGCACACATAGACCGCAAACAATTGCGCTTTATGGGTGACGCCGCCGCCTTTGCATACATCGCCATGCAGCGCGCCATCGAACACTCC
>DAOQGS010000806.1:0-1556 GCA_035338675.1 Cellvibrionaceae bacterium | reverse complement strand
CCATAGACAATCTGGTTAACCTGAGTCTTGACGGAATTATTAGCAATCCAAAATCGCCCAATCAAACAACTCCAAATACATCTAGCCGAGAGGCTGAAGTGGTTGTGACCGCGCCCAAGCCTGCAACCTTAGGTGTGGCCGTGGTCGATACGTTGGGCGATGTTGCTCATTTTGTTAAAGGCGTGCCGGACAACCAAAAAGCGGCTGCCAACGATTTTTATACTTTGCTTACAGGCGGCCCTATCGGGTTAGTCACGTCCAAAGCCGTTGAAAAAGGCATGACACTTCTACCGGATCCTGTCCTGCAAACTATCGCCAAAACCAGTGAAAAAGTAACCGATACTGCAGGCCAAGCGGGAACCAGTGTCTTGGTCGGTGTTGGTTTTGACAAGGTGAAGGAGTCTCAGGAATCAGGTCATGAAGTAACAGAAGACCGCGTGAGTGGTGTGGGCGCTGTGGTGGTTACAGTCGCGGGGGCTGCTACAGCCGGAGCGGCTGGGGTGTTAATTACTAAGGCTAAAACACCTAAAATAAAAAATAAAAATGAAGGCAATGATAATCCTGGGAAGGAAGATTCGGAAATGGTAGGGCAGCATCAAGTGCCGGTATGGACTACCAAACCTGAAATTGAAACGCTCTTAAGAAATCAGAATGTCCAGTTAAAAGACGATTGGAATGTTGATCGAATTTATAGCGACGTTCTTCAGGTTGAGAAGGGCCACCGACCGGATCCGTCTGAGTACTTATCCGCTGACTATATTGCGCACCATTTAGCTGAGTTTGATAATGGGGCTGTGCGATTTACTTCCAGAGCAGCGGTAGAAAAGTATGGAACAGCTGGTAACAATGAGGCATTTATTTTGCCAAAAGATCAATTTGTTAAAATGATAAATGAATCTAATGGAGACCTACGTATTGTTGAAGAAAAGCTGGCTTTAAGCAAAGGGTATCTGGGTGACAAAGACACGATGATAGTGGAAATAAAGCCTGCTGATCTAAAGGGTTTAAAAATGCCATCTGGCAACGAAAAGGGAGCCAATCCTTTATGGGTTCCAGGAGGGCGTACAGGTGGAGGAGTGTCCGAGGCGGTGGTGGATTTAACTAAAACTCCGTTTACGGAAATTATTCTTAAGTGAGTCTATCTATATGAAAGATAAAATCAATATCGAGCATGGAAAAAGTTATGCTCCTGAAAAAAAGACAAGCAGCAATGCTGAGTTAGTAGGTGATTACTGGCGAGCATGGACCGAGGGCGGTAAATATTATTACGAATGCGATGTTGGGCATTTTGCAACCAATTTTTCAACTGTGGAAATACAGGAGAGCGATTTTGAATTACTAAAGTCTGGGGGTTTGAGCAATGCTGACCTTGAAAGAAAATACTTGGCTTAAGTCAGAGCTACTAAAGCGGTTCCGAGACGATGATCTTTTTAGTGAAGCCTGAAAACATTAAAAATATTCGCATTCCCTCCGGGAGTGAAGGTGGTGCAAATGGGCAGTCGATTCCTGGTGGATACACGAATGGAGGAATAGCTGAGGCCGTTATGGATTTTTCA
>DAOQGS010000805.1:0-1560 GCA_035338675.1 Cellvibrionaceae bacterium | reverse complement strand
TCATTTAAACCGCGCATACCCCAGCGGCCACCCACACCAAAGCGGTCGGAGCCTTTGGCCCGCATAAACGTCATATCGTAATCAAAGCCAAACAACCCATACGCAATGGGTGCTAAATCCTGCCGCAAATCCGCTTGGCCTTTCGCTTTATTACCGGCAATTTCCAGCGTATCGGTAAAATCCTTGTAATCGAAATCGAGCGTGACTGAATGCAAAAAATCGCTGTGGGATTCCAGCGGAATGATATACCGCAAGCCGTAAATATCGCCTTTACCCAGCGCCGTAAATGCAGTTTGCCCGCCGAGGCTTGCCACCTGGCTATCACTTTTCACCACATATACAGCGGCGCGGTGTTGCTCCATTACAGGCATTAAATAGGTAAACCCCCAAATACTCACTTCTTCAGTTTTTTCCGGGCTGGTTTGGTACTGCAAAGAGAGGCCGTGATCCTTCTGCCATAAATTGTTATAGGCGGTATTAAATTCCAACCGAGGCCGGGTGGTGTTCGCCGAATTAAAATTGCTCAGCGATAATTGGTTCACCCAAGGCAGTTCATCCTTTACCTTTAATTCAATATCCACACTGCCAGGGAACTTGCCCGGCTTTAATACAGGGGTAACTTTTAAGTGTTGGCTGCGGGCATTAATTTTACTCAGCTGTTGCTGAACATCGGGGAAATATGGCGTTTTGCCTTCTTGCACGGCGGGCAACTCGTTGCGTATACCGCTGAGGGTGTAATAGTTAGCGCCGGTAATCCGCAGCCGCTGCACCTTGCCTTCCACCACGGACATTTTAATCACACCGCCGCGCACATCCTGCTCAGGAATATTCACATACACCGTGGGGTAACCCTTGTCCTTATACAAGCGCTCAATTTTTTTAGCCGCTTTCTCAACTGCACTAACCTCTTGGTTCTCACCTAAAAAAGGCTCCAACACCCGCTCTATATCGCGCGGGTCTAACAGGGTATTACCGGTAATTTGATATTCATAAATTGTCAGCTTAGGGCGAGCCTTGGGCTCACCCGACACGGCATCGGCCCACACAGGCGCTGCCACATTTAATAAAGCGAATAGAACAAAATTTTTTTTAAGCAAGACCATGGGCAGCCGTTGAGGTTAATGAATGCACAAACAATCGGTAAATAAACAAAAAAAGGGCTCACACAGCCATAGATTAAAATCTCACAAACAGTGGCGCGCTCGGGCCAATCAAAAGACATTATGAAGAAGCGCACACAAGCGGGCGCAGATTGTCACTGCGATTTATGACAACTGGGTGACGAAACGCAAAGGCGGCAGTGATAAAACAAGCGTGACACTTTTGTGACATTTTTATGCAAAGGCAGTGTGGCTCTGGCCAGCTGTAACAATACTGTCAACAGACTGCCACGGGACTGTCACTGAGCAGAGGCACCATAGCCTCAACAGTCCGCGTAAGAAGTAAGGCAAAAACATGAGCAAAATTATTCACGTCGTCGGCGCCCGCCCCAACTTCATGAAAATCGCCCCGGTCATCGAAGCCATCAGTGCCACTGCCAACCGCCGCAACCGCGCAGTC
>DAOQGS010000804.1:0-1561 GCA_035338675.1 Cellvibrionaceae bacterium | reverse complement strand
CCATTAAATTCAAATTGAATATAGCCGGTATTACAGGATAAAGGCCCGTAGTCACGCATCCAGGTATCGTTGTAGTTAATGGTATGAATTAATTCGACCCGTGCTACATGCGCATTTAATTTTTCTAACGCAGACTTTACCGAATCCAATTCAACACTGGGGTGCACCAATAACCAAACCGGCACAACGCGCGAAAACGCCGCCACCATATGGGCGTAACACTGTTGGGCTTGGGCAAGATTGGCACTCCAATCACTAGCAGGAAATGGCCAGGCGAGTGTTATGGCACGAGTGTTGGCCCACTCAGGATACAGTAACGATTTTGACATAGTGATTAACGACGGCTAAAAGATAAATCTAAATCAAGGGAGGTTAGTTGAGTAGTGCTGGGGCCTAATAGACTTTCGCGCCCTAGGCTTAATTGCCCAGCCTTATACTGCAGAATATTCAGGGGCGACAGAGCCCAGGCATCTGCCGGGTCGGCCTCTTCGTTTAGGCTGAGTAAAAAGGCTTTTTCATGATTGGGCAGTAACACTTGATCGCCCACTATAAAACGGTATCTTGCGGGCCACTGGGTGACTAAATGTGTGCAGCTGGTATCCTTGTACACTTTGGCGGTAAATTCAAAGTGTGTGAAATTAATATTTAAAAAATCTTGCCGGTAGCCCTCAGATTCTTTTATCCCCACCCGGTGACAGCTATTGCGCCAGGCACCTTGAATTTGCGTCAAGGTGTTAAGGCCGGGGCCAATTTGCACCGTGTTATCTGCGTTTGCATGTGGGCAGAGTATTAACGTAAGTGCACTAGCGATAGCGGCTAATCGGAGTCTGCTGTAATTAATTAATGGCATTGCTAATTCAGGTTAAAATATTTGGCAACTTGTTGTTGCCAAATTTGCTCGTCAATAGCGCCGACCACCTTGTCAACAATCATTCCATTTGCATCCACGATAAATGACTCAGGGGCGCCATAAACACCCAAATCAATCCCTAATTTCCCATCCGGGTCCAGCAAGTTAACGCTGTAGGGATCGTTTAACCGAGCCAAAATAGCCTTCGCTGCATCCGGGTCATCTTTGTAATTGATGCCGACTATTTTAACTCCCATGGCTGATAATTTATTTAAAAAGGGGTGCTCGTCTTTACAGGTAGGGCACCAACTCGCCCAGACGTTTAATATAAAAGGCTTGCCGGTAACAACCTGCGCTTTGGTAATTCGCTCCGCCGGGTTATTCAAACTCGACAGGGCGAATTCTGGCAGTGGCTTGCCGATCAGCACGGAAGGTAATTCATCGGGGTTGCGGGACATGCCCCAATAAAGTAGGGCGGAGAGAAATACAAAAACAATTAGAGGAATAAATAGCCGTAAACGCTTCATACTGATTCCCGAGCTTGAGCTGCAATGGCGATAGCAGCCTTAGGTTCAATTGTGTTGCCTTGGGTAGTGGCAACTTTTAAGCGGTAGCGCTTATCGATAATTGCAAGGGTGCCACCGAGCGCCATAAGTAGGGCCCCCAGCCAAATCCAGCGCACGAACGGCTTGTAATGGACGCGCAGGGCCC
>DAOQGS010000803.1:0-1563 GCA_035338675.1 Cellvibrionaceae bacterium | reverse complement strand
AGGGGGAACGGACCCTAAAGAGTTGTCGCATATTTGGTTTCATTTATTAGCGCCGGTGGCGAATGAATTTGCAGACATTACATTTTTATTGGCTTCTAATGCAGTTGGTTTAAATAGTTTGGCGAAGAAAATAGCCATTCACCAACAAACCACTGGCGGTATTGAACTGCTTGTTGATGTGCGCCATATGCCGCAGTTGTTATTGGAGCATGATTTGGCCATCGGCGGCGCTGGGGTTTCGGCTTTGGAGCGAGCAGTTTTAGGCTTGCCGAGTTTATTGCTCACTCTTGCGGATAACCAAATAATACAAGCCCAGGCGTTAATTACTATTGGTTGCGCGCGTAATCTGGGCGATTGGCAACAGGTGCCGAGTATTAGTGCCCAGCAAGCGGCCCTAGCCGTGGTGTTGGCGGCAAAAAATAATTATGTTGATTATAAAACTATGAGCCAACAGGGCTTTAATATGATTGCCAGTGAGCACCCTTATCAAGCCATCAACGAATTTTTAACTCATCAGCGAGCGGAAGCGAATGCATGAATAGGCCGATTTATTTAGGCAGCCGAGGTGTGGGCGCAGGGTATAAACCTTTTATTATTGCTGAAATGTCCGGCAACCATAATCAATCTATTGAGCGGGCCCTAGCCATAGTAGACGCCGCTGCCAAAGCCGGTGTGGATGCATTAAAAATTCAAACCTATACGCCGGATACCATGACAATTGCCTCCAACCGGCCGGAATTTTTAGTGCAGGATCCAGGTAAACTCTGGGCGGGTAAATCCCTCTATCAGTTATACCAAGAGGCCTATACCCCTTGGGAGTGGCACGCGGAAATTTTTGCCCGTTGCAGGCACTGGGGTATTGAAGGTTTTAGTACACCCTTTGATGAATCGGCGGTGGATTATCTGGAGCATTTACAGGTGCCTTTTTATAAAGTGGCCTCTTTTGAAAATACGGATTTACCCCTTTTGGCGGCCATTGCTAAAACCGGCAAGCCGGTGATTATGTCTACCGGTATGGCGCGTATAAATGAATTAAATGATGCCGTCAGCTGCCTGCGGGATAACGGCTGCCGGGATTTAATCCTATTAAAATGCACCAGCACCTACCCAACCTCACCGGAGAATACCCATATTAATACCATCCCCCATATGGCGCAGTTATTTAATTGCCCGGTGGGTTTATCCGATCACACCATGGGTGTGGGCGTTGCTGTAGCGAGTATTGCCCTCGGTGCTTGCGTGGTGGAAAAACATTTTACCCTGGCGCGGGCTGATGGCGGTGTGGATGCGGCATTTAGTTTAGAGCCTGCAGAAATGCAGCAATTAGTGGTGGAAGCTGAGCGGGCTTATTTAGCACTCGGGCAGGTTAATTATGGCCAGGGTGAAAACGAGGATAAAATGCGTTTGTATCGTCGCTCTATTTATGTCACGCAACCGATAAAAAAAGGTGAGTTATTTAGCCGCGATAATACCCAAATTATTCGACCCTCTTTGGGCTTGGCACCGAAATACTACCAACAGATTTTGGGTAAAGCGGCCCGCTGCGATATAGCAGCCGAAGAG